>JAICUF010000137.1 GCA_025935995.1 Gemmatimonadales bacterium | reverse complement strand
CGAGCACGAGTTCTTCTACGTGCTGCGCGGCCACGTGCAGCTGTGGGCGGACGACGAGAGCCGCGTGCTCGCCCCGGGCGACTTCGGCTACATCCCGCCCGGCACGCTGCACGCCTACCAGCTGCGCGGCCACTACTCCACGTTCGTCGGCCCGATCGTCCCGGGCGGCTGGGACCGCTTCTTCGACCTCACCGGCGAGCCGTTCCCCGCCCCGTGCTTCCCGGCCGGCCCGAAGGGACCGCCGCCGTTCGAGAAGTTCGGGCGCGCCGAGGTCGAGTTCCACATGAAGTACCGCCCCGACGCGTCCTACGCGCCCGCTGCGGCCGACGCGCCCGACGACACGCTCCCCTCCGACGCGCGCGCGTACTTCCTGCGCTGCGGCGAGGGCCCGCGGCACGCGCTCGCCGGGCAGCTGCAGACGCTGCTGGTGGGCGCCACGCAGACGAGCGGCAAGGTCACCATGACCACGGTCGAGATGGCCAAGGGCCCGGGCCTCCCCGGCCACGTCCACGAGCGCACCCACGAGGCCCTGACGGTGCTCGAGGGCCGCCTCACTTTGACCCTCGACGGCACCGAGCACACACTGGCCCGCGGGGACACCGCCAGCATCCCGGCCGGCACCGAGCACGCCTACCGCGGCGACGGCCACTACACGAAGGTCCTCACCATGACCGCCCCGGGCGGCCTCGAGAAGCTCATCGCCGTCGCGGGCGAGCCGACCCCGGAGCACGTCTTCGGCGCCGCGGGCTCGGTTGACGTCGACGCGCTGCGCTCGGCGTCTTGCGGCTTGGACGTCACCTTCGTCTGAGCGCGGTTTGCGGGCGGTTGCGGGGGCGGTTCGCAGGTGGCGATTTCAACGCCCGGACACGGATCGCCTCCGGAGGGCTCCCACTGGACAACGCGCCCAGCGTGCGCCTCAGTGTTGCGGCGCGCATCGGATCTCGCGGCAGCCGAGCGCCCTCGGCGTACCGACGCATGCCGCCCTGCGGTGCTGCCCGCTTCATGCCCTCCGGGACTCGGCGTAGTCAAGTGCCGGGACGTGGTGTCGGAGCTCGCCGCTCGGATCGTCCGACTCGGCCGTGGGACGTCAACACCACGGCCCGACGCGACAGCGTGGCAGTCGTACTCCGACGTCCGGCGCCAGCCGTAAGGTTCGTCTCGCCGAGTTTCGAGGGCCCGCTCGCCCAAGCGGAGCTCAACCGTCCGCAGCCGCAAGCCTTGGATCTCCAGCCCGACGAGATCGCGGCGCGTGCGCCGTCTTACGAGCTCGCCTTCATCGAGGCGGGACGAGCATTGGACGCGCAAGAGCGCGCGGTGAACGAGCTTCGATCACGCGCTGGTGTCCTGGTTGCCGCCGCTGCCGTCACGACCTCGTTCTTCGGCGGCCGTGTGCTGATCGCGCAACATCAGCACGTGGCTACGTGGATAGCCATCGCCGCGTTCGGCGCTGTTGGTGCGGCAGTCCTCGCCGTGCTCTGGCCACGTCACGATTGGGAGTTCAGCGCGGATGCGAGGGACATCATCGCCGAGTACGTCGAGCCGGAGGCCGTGTCGCTCGCGCTCATCCATCGTGATCTCGCGCTTCATCGAGCCGCCAGCTATGCCGGCAACGCACGCCAGCTCGGCACGCTGTTCCTCGCGTTCCGGTGCGGTCTCTTCTTCTTGGTCGTGGAAGTCGCTTCCTGGGTTGTCGCCCTGACCGAGGCGCCGTAAGCTGACTACATGGCTGGCTCCTCGCCTCCCAACCCGCCTCCTCCGGAGCCGATCCGCCCGAGCCCGATGCAGGGCGAGACGAAGTCGGGCAACCGCCCGTCCGAGTCGCGGTAGCGGTTGGCCGCGGCATCGCGGCTAGCGTGCTCGGCGAAGCCTCGTCCTCACGCGGGGGCGGTCTGCACGGTCCCGGTCTCGCGTCAGCGCCGGGCCCGCGGTGATGCAGCGCCATGCGCAACGAGCATCCCTTTCCGCCAGGACACGATCCCGGGCTTCAATACCTCCGCCAAACCGGGGCGGCTCACCATCGTGGTGGCACCGTTTCGGCCGACGGGGGCGGTGCTTGGCGTCAGCGCAATTCGTCGAAGAACGCGCCCACGTCCTCGGCCAGCAAGTCCGGCTCCTCCCAGGCGGCGAAGTGGCCGCCCCGTGGCATGACCGTGTAGCGCTGCACGGCGTAGCGGCGCTCGGCCCACTCGCGCGGCGGCCGGCTGAGGTCGCCCGGGAACACCGCGACCGCCGTCGGCACCGTCACCCGCGGCGTGGGAGCCGGGTTGGCGTAGGCGTCGTTGTAGGGCCGGAACGAGGGGGCGATCGTGTTGCCGTACCAGTACAGCGATGCCCAGGTGAGCACGTCGTCGTCGCTGAAGCGGGAGCCGAGGTCGCCGTGGCTGTCGCTCCACGCGCGGTACTTCTCGACCAACCACCCCAACAGGCCGACCGGCGAGTCGCTGAGCCCGTAGGCCAGCGTGACCGGACGCGTCTGCTGCTGGTGCATGTAGGCGCCTTCGTCCCGGTTCCACCGCGCGACGTGCTCGACGTACTCGCGTTCTGCCTCGCTGAGCACCGCGTCCTCGTCGAGCTCGGGCTGGCCGACCGCGGTGAGATGCACGCCCGCGACCGCCTCCGGGTGGCGCGCGGCCAACCGGGTGCTGACGCCGGCCCCCAGGTCGCCGCCGTGCGCGCCGTAGCGCTCGTAGCCCAGGATCTCCGTCATCAGGCGGTGCCAGAGCTCCGGCGTCGACCATGGGTCGGTCCGCTCCGGCCGCTGGGCGGAGAAGCCGAAGCCCGGAAGCGACGGCACGACCACGTCGAACGAGCGCGCCGCAAGGCGCCGGGCGACCCCCATCAACTCGAAGAAGCTTCCGGGCCAGCCGTGCGTCAGGACGAGCGGGAACGGCGCGTCGCCCGCACCGCGCAGGTGCACGTAGTGCACATCGGCGCCGTCGAGGTCGACGACGAAGTGCGGCAGCGCGTTGAGCGCGCGCTCAGCGGCCCGCCAGTCATAGCCATCTCCCCACCGGCCCGCGAGCCGGCGCAGGGTCGTCTCCTCGGTACCCAACTCCCACGTCTCGCCGCCGGGGATCGGCTGCGGCCAGCGTGTCGCGGCCAGACGGCGCCGCAGATCCGCGACGTCGCCGTCGGGGACCGCGATCGTGAAGGGGCGGGACTCGGACGCGTTCATGCTGTTGGCTCTGGCTCGGCGGAGCGTATCGCCGGAGCCCGCGAGCACGATCGTGGTGCAGCCCTACCGCCGGCATCAGTCCGCGAATCGATGTCCGCCGGTACGATGGCGCCGGCGAGGAGCAACGCTCGTGCACCTGCGTGGACACCGGAAGAAGCTGCTGCGCGAAGGCGCACGTGCCGAAGCGGTCGTGACCGACCGTCAGGGCGCAAGCCTCACCACCCACGGCTACTCCGCGATCGACCTCGTCCTCGAGGTCCATTTCCCGGATGGGTCGCGCGCGGAGCTGCGAGAGAAGGTCGACGTCGCGGACATCGGTCTCTTGCACGGCAATGTCGGAGACGTGCTCCCAGTCCGTTATGACCCGCGCGACCAGTCCGCGGTGATGATCGATGTGCCGGCGATCCGGGCAGAGCTCGACGACACGATGCGGCGGCGCGACCAAGAGGCCGTGACCCGCGGGCGACGTGTTCTCGAGGGTCAGATCGACGCGCCGCCGGAGAATGCCTCGCTCGCGGGCCTGCACGAGCAGCTCGTAGAGCTGACCGAGCTCAGGCGCGCGTTCGACGCGGGACTGATCGGGTCCGACGAGTATCAGCGGCGCCGGGGCCTGATCGCTCCCAGCGACGAGCCAGACTGAGCGCAGTCGCGCTTTCCGATACACGAGCGCCGCCGGTGGGTGAAGGGGGGGCGATGCTGACGTACCTTGACGGTTACGTAACCAGGTTGATACGCTCGCGCTATGGAAGCGGTTCTAAGGGCATTGGCTGACGAGAGCCGGCGGACGATGCTGGAGACCTTGAGCGCCGGTCCCGCGACCGCGGGTGAGCTGGCGGCTCTGCTGCCGATTGCCCGCCCGGGCGTGTCGCGCCACTTGCGGGTGCTGCGGGAAGCGGGCCTGGTCGAGGTCCGCTAGGACGCGCAACGACGGGTCTACAGCCTTCGCCCCGAGCCGCTGGCCGACGTCGATCGATGGCTGAGCCGCTACCGGGCGCTGTGGGAGCAGCGGCTCGATGCGCTCCATACCGAGGTGGCTCGCGGAAAGCGTGAACGAAGGAGAAGCAGATGACCGGCAACGCCCGCGCGGGCACGCGCATCCTGGGCAGCCTGGACGTAGCGGATGGCCAGGGCATCGTGCGGATGCAGGACCGTGGAAGTACTCTTGATGGGGGTCGGCTCGCCTCTCGCATCGCTCGATGTCAGTGTCGAGATCCGCTTCGTTGTCGGAGGCATCAAGACGAGCGCGCGCTCCCCGCTGATATGGCCGTGACGAGCTTGGCGCAGGTCTCCAGGCGTCGCCGGCCAGTCCGACTCGTCGCCCGGATACTCCACTAGGACCAGTTCTTGGCGGCGGTGGTGTGGAAGCGCCACATCGATGCTCTCGTACGCGAGAGTCTCGAACGCCGCGCCGTCGCCGTCTTGTACATCGCGGCTCGGGTAGTCGCGTAAGTGCGCCGGCCGGGTGATCTGTGTTCCGCCGCTCTGGCGCAGGCAGCGGATGAAGGCGTTCGTGTGCTCGCCCGAAAGGAGGCACATCCGGGGCGCCAGGGTCTGTGTCAGCGCAGCCGCTCGACGTGCCACCCGCCGCCGACCCCGGCGCTTCCGGCCGACGCCTGACGGCGCCTCTCATGAGAGACCGAACCCGGGCGCAGCCGTGGCCGTACCCCGCATGAGGCTTGGCCGGAAGGAGGCCCGATGCACGCACGTGCCCTATCTCGCATGCTGCTGGGAGCCGCTGTGCTCGTCCTACCCCTCGGCGCCGCCGCACCGGCGACCGCGCGGACTTCGGGGCACCACCGCTACGTGGTGCACAACCTGACGTCGGACCAGGCCGGCGTCGCCGACAATCGCGACCCGAACCTGGTCAACGCGTGGGGCCTGGCCGCCGGCCCGACCTCGCCGTGGTGGGTAGCCGACAACGGCAGCAATCTCTCGACGCTGTACAACGCCGTCGGCAAGCCGCTGCCGCTCGTCGTCACGGTGCCCGGCGCGCCGACCGGCACCGTGTTCAACGCCACCGCCGGGGCGTTCCCGGTGGGAAGCGCCGGCGCGGCGTTCATCTTCGCCACCGAGGACGGGACGATCCTCGGCTGGAACGGCGGCACCGCCGCCACGCAGGAGGTCGACCGCTCGCGATCCCACGCCGTCTTCAAGGGCCTGGCGATCGCGACGAAGCCCGCCGGCCCGCGGATCTTCGCCACCGACTTCCACAACGGCGTGGTCGACGTCTTCGACTCCGCCTGGAAGCCTGTGCGGCGAGCGGGCTTCCACGATCCGCGGCTCCCGCGTCACTACGCGCCGTTCGGGATCCAGGCCATCGGCGACCGCATATTCGTCACCTACGCGAAGCAGCAGGCGGGCAGCGACGACGAGGCCCACGGGCAGGGCCTCGGGCTCGTTGACGAGTACGACCTGGCGGGCCATCTGCGCGCGCGGGTGGCGCAGTTCGGGGCGCTCAACGCGCCCTGGGGCCTGGCCCGGGCGCCGGCGAACTTCGGCCGCTTCTCCGGCGATCTCCTGG
>JAICUF010000026.1 GCA_025935995.1 Gemmatimonadales bacterium | reverse complement strand
GCTTCGTCGCCCCGCACCAGGACGTGCTGGAGGCCGAGCGCGGCCCCCACGACCCGGAGCCGGGCCATGTCGAGCAGCGTCTCGGCCTCGGGCGGCAGCGGGCCGAACCGCTCGCGGATTTCCTCGCGTAGCTGATCAATTTCGCCAGACGACACCGCCCGCGCCAGTCGCCGGTAGAGATCGAGCTTGACATCGTCGTCCGCCACGTAGCCGTCGGGAAGGTGCGAGGGCCGATCGAGCACCACGTCCGGCGGGAGCGGCTGCTCCTGTCCGCCCTGGCCGCGGAGCGCCTTCACCGTCTCCTCCAGCCAGCGGAGATAGAGGTCGAAGCCGACCGCGTGCGCGTGCCCCGACTGCTCCGAGCCGAGCAGATTGCCGGCGCCGCGGAGCTCGAGGTCCTTGAGCGCGATGCGGTACCCGGCACCCAGCTCGGTGTGATGCTCCAGCACCTTCAGCCGGTCCTCGGCGTCGGGATCGATCGTGTCCGGCACCAGGAGATAGCAGTACGCGCGGCGGTGGCTCCGGCCGACCCGGCCCCGGAGCTGGTAGAGCTGCGCGAGTCCGAGCCGGTGCGCGTCGTGCACCACCATGGTGTTGGCGTTGGGAACGTCGAGCCCCGATTCCACGATCATCGTGGTGACGAGGATGTCCACCTCTCCCGACACGAAGCCCCGCATCACCTGCTCCAGGTCGTCCGCCGCCATCTGCCCGTGGGCCACCGCCACGCGGGCCCGGGGCGCGAGGGAGCGCACGCGCGCCGCGATCGTCTCGATGGTCTCGATCCGGTTGTGGACCATGAAGGCCTGCCCGCCGCGGTCCAGCTCGCGGGCGAACGCCTCCTCCAGGAGCGCATCGTCCCACGGCTCGACGAACGTCAGCACCGCGGAGCGGTCCCGGGGCGGCGTCTCGATCAGCGTGAGGTCGCGGAGCCCGGCCAGCGAGAGGTGCAGCGTGCGGGGAATCGGCGTGGCCGTGAGGGTCAGGACGTCCACCTGCAGGCGAAGCTCCTTGAGCCGCTCCTTGTGCTTCACCCCGAATCGATGCTCCTCGTCCACCACGAGCAGCCCGAGGTCCTTGAACGCCACGTCCTTCGACAGGAGCCGGTGGGTGCCGATCACGATGTCGGTCTCCCCGCTCGCGAGCCGGGCCAGCGCCTGCTTCTGCTCCTTCGCCGTGCGGAACCGCGACAGCACTTCGATCTTCACCGGATAGTCCGCCAGCCGCTCGGTGAAGGTGCGGCCGTGCTGCTCCGCGAGGATCGTGGTCGGGACGAGCACGGCGACCTGCTTCCCGCCCTGCACCGCCTTGAACGCCGCGCGGACCGCGACCTCGGTCTTGCCGTATCCCACGTCGCCCACGAGGAGGCGGTCCATCGGGCGCGGCTGCTCCATGTCGCGCTTGATGTCTTCGGTCGCCGTGCGCTGGTCGGGCGTGTCCTCATAGAGGAATGCGGACTCGAGCTCGCGCTGCCAGCGGCTGTCGGGCGGAAAGGCGTAGCCGCCGGTGACGCTCCGGCGCGCGTAGAGATCCAGGAGATCCGCCGCCATCTGGCGGATGGCTGTTCGCGTGCGGTCGCGAACGCGCTGCCAGGTCGAGCCGCCCAGCCTGTGCAGCTTGGGCGGCGGCCGGTCGCCGTCCTCGCCGGCGGCGCGATAGCGCTCGAGCTGGTCGAGGCGGTAGAGGGGGACGTTGAGGCGATCGCCGCCCTCGTATTCCACGACCGCCACCTCGAAGGTGCTCTCGCCCACGCGCACGGTGTCGATGCCGCGGTAGATCCCGATCCCGTGATCGAGGTGCACGACGTAGTCGCCGATCGTGAGCGCGCCCGTGGCCGCCGACGGTGCCGCCTGGCGGTAGCGCCTGGTGCGGCGGAGCCGCCGCGCGCGGCGGAAGATCTCGTGGTCGGTGAGGACCCGGAGCGACGGCAGCACGAACCCGCCCTCGAGCGCGCCCACGGCGAGCGTGGCGTTGGCCGGCCGCCGGCCGCCGTCGTCGAGCAGCTCCTCCATCCGCTCGAGCTGGCCTTCGTTGTCGCAGAGGATGAGGGTCGCCGGCGCTCCGCCCAGGAGCGCACGCAGCCGGTTGAGATTGCGGTCCACCCGCTCCGGCGGGAAGAAGCCCATCTGCAGCCCGGCCGGCTCGTCCCGGAGCGAGAGCCGCGGGAATGCCGCGATCCGTCGCGCCCACGCATCCGGCTCCTCGAAGATCGCCTCGCGCGCCGGTACGTCCTCGCCCAGCCGGCGCGCGACATCGAGGTGGTGCGCCGCCTCGTTCCAGGCCCGCGCCACTTCGTCCGCATCCGGCCCCGTCGCCTCCTCGATCAGGAGCGCGTCCTGGGGCAGCAGCTCGAGCAGCGTGCCGCGCTTCCCCTTCCCCCGCCCGTCATGCCCGTCCCGCCCGTCCCGCCCGTCCCGCACCGCCCTCGTATCTATCGGCAGCACCGTCACCCCGCTCATCTCCTCCGCGGAGCGCTGCGACGTGAGGTCGAATCCGCGGATGGAGGAGATGTCGTCGCCCCACCACTCGAGCCGCGCGGGTCCGGCCATGCCGAAGCCGTAGACGTCGAGGATCCCGCCCCGCACGCTGAACTCCGCCACCTCCCCCACGGTGGGGACGCGATGGTATCCCATCGCCTCCAGCTCGCGCACGACGTCCGCCGGCGGCCTTCGCTCGCCCACCGCAAGGCGAAGGCGCAAGGCCTCGAGGGCGGCCGGCACCAGCGTGCGCTCCGCCGTCGCCCGCGCCGTGGTCACCACGATCCGAAGCCGCCCGCCCAGAATCGCCTCGATCGTCTCGGCGCGTTCGCCCGCGATCTCGTAGTGCGGCTCGTCCTCGCCGAGCGCCTCGCGCTGCGGATAGAGCGCGATGGGGAGATCGGTGAGGTGCCCGAGGTCGGTGAGCCACCGTTCGGCGTCGCCGGGCGAGGGCGCCACGACCACCAGCAGCCGCTGCGCCTCCGTGGCCGCGAGCCAGGCGGCGAGGACGGCACCGCTCGAGCCGGGCAGGCCGCCCAGCCGCAGGAGCGCGCCTCGCCGCGGGAGCCGCTCGCGGAGATCGAGGGCGGCGGGGGCCCGGCCGAAGGCATCGAGCACGAGCTGCAGCGTCATGCGCGCCGCCGCCACACGCTGGCGAGGAACAGCTCGCCCAGGCCGGCGAGCACCGCCGCCCAGAGCAGCGGGCCCCGGAGATCCGCGAGCGAGCGGGACGAGAAGGCCGCGTCGCCGGCGGCATCGAGCGAGACGATGCGGGCGCCCTTCCAGAGCCGGCGCGCGTCGCGATCGGAGAGCGGGGCGAGCGCGGACTCCCGGGGATCGATCCCGACGTCGAGCGCGCCGATCGTGTCGCGCCCGGCCAGGATGAGGTGCGCGCCCGCCGCCTGAGGCCGGAAGAGGTCGCCGCCCTCCACCTTCCAGCTCCGGTCGCCGAGTCGGACTTCGGTCGCGAGGTCGGGGAGCGTTACCGGCTCGCCGGGCACGCCGGCGGCCATGGCCAGCTCGCCGCGCGCGACGCGGTTGAGCAGCCGGTCGAGAAACGGGATGAACCCTGCCGCGAGCGGGAGACCCGTCCAGTCCGGATCGAGCCGGCTTGCGAGCAGCACGACGCCGTTGCTGCGCACCGCCCACGGCGCGCCGCTCACCGTCGCGAGCACGCCGGTCCGGCCGCTGCCGGTGCTCTCGAGCGAATAGCGCCGTCGGACCGCCACGCGTCCCGCGAGGCCCGTGCTGTCGGTCTCCGCGCCGATGTCCACCGGGTTGCCGAACCGCCAGCTCACCCCGCGCCGCGCGAGCGCGCGATTGAGCGCGCCCACATCGGCGGCGTCGGCCGGCGGCGTCACCACCGAGAAGCCGCCGCCCAGCGACCCGAGCGTCACCTCGGTGCCCCGCGCGATGCGCCCGCTCGCGGCGAGCACGTCGCACGCGGCCGCGACGTACCGGTCCGCGGGGTCCCACGCGACGCGCGCGACGGGCGCGATCCGGACGTAGGCCTGCCGCGTGTCATCCACGCGCAGCTC
This sequence comes from Gemmatimonadales bacterium, assembly GCA_025935995.1. GTDB lineage: Bacteria > Gemmatimonadota > Gemmatimonadetes > Gemmatimonadales > GWC2-71-9 > JAICUF01. The sequence continues at coordinate 23,955 of JAICUF010000026.1, read as the reverse complement.
GTCGGCATCGAGCTCGGCCGTCGCGATACGCCAGCCGGCGGGGGCGCCGGGAAGGTTGATGGTGACGGCGCCGCCCGCGCTCGCGAGGGCCTGGCGGGGCGGCCGCGCGTCCAGCCGCACCGCGACCGGCACCGTACGCCCCGAATCGCCCGTGACGGCGACGCTCACCCGGCCACCGTCGGTGGACCACGGCTGAGCCCCCGTACCGAGCGACGTGATGCCGAGATTGGGCGGCGGGGGCTCCGCCGGGCGCGCCACCAGCAGCGGCGCAGCCGGCGATGCCGCCGTGGCGGCGGAGGCCTGGAGGTCCGTGACCAGGGTGAGCTCGCCCGGGCGCTGGTCGGCGGCGAGCACCGCGCCCGCGAGGGTAAGCGCCGACCCGAGATCCATCCGCCGGGCCGACGGAGCAAGGCTGTCCAGGAGACGGATGAGCGATGCCGCGTCGCCGCCCCGGGGCGTGCCGTCGGCGGTGAGCAGCCACACGGCATCGGCCGGCGTCGCACGGCGCAGCACCGCGCGCGCCGCGGCCTTGAGTCGCGCCAGTCGGGGCGTGCCGCCCGCCACCGCGGCGCTGCTCGGGCTGTTGTCGAGGATCACCACCATCGCCGTCGCCGGGTGGCCGGGCACGCCGGTGAGCCGGAGGGTCGGACCCGCCGCGGCCATGACGAGCGCGGCGATCAGCAGCGTCCTGAGGAGGAGCAGCAGCCAGTTGGTCAGCCGAAGGCGCCGCTGGTTCTCCCGGGTGGTGGTGACGAGGTAGCGGACGGCCGGAAAGACGATGGTGGGCGGCTCGCGGCGCGCCACCAGGTGCAGCAGGATCGGGATTCCGGCGGCGACGAGCCCCGCGAGGAGCCACGGGTGGAGAAACCCGATCATCAGCGCCGGGACGGAGCGAGCGCCTGGCGCAGCACCGACCCGAACGGCGTGCTGGTGAGGACCCGATGATAGCCGATGTCGTGTCGCCGGCACGCGAGCCGCCACGCGGAGACGACGCCCTCCACCGTGGCGCCATAGGCGCCGGCCCAGTCGCGCGGCCGGAGGATCACGGCCTCCCGCGTTTCCGGATCCTCGAAGCGGGCCTCGGCCGGGCCACTCAGCTCCGCTTCCGCCGGATCCATCACGTGCAGCACCAGCACCTGGTGCCCGCGATGGCGGAGGAAGCGCAGTGCCTTGAGCGCGAGCTCGCGGTCGAGCAGGAGGTCGGAGACGAACACGACGAGCCCGCGCCGCCGGAGCGAGCCGACCACGCGGCGGAGCGCCGGCTCCGCCGCGGTTCCCTGTCCCGCTTCCAGCTCCGCGAGCACGCGGAGGAGCTGATGCCAGTGGCCGGTCCGCGCGCTCGGAGGAATGACGCCCCGCACCGTGTCGTCGAAGGTGATGAGACCGGTGGCATCGCGCTGGCGGAGCAGGACGAGCGACAGGGCCGCGATGAGGCGCCGGGCATAGTCGAGCTTGGGGAGCACCAGCGCGGGGTCGCCGCTCCACGCCATCGACCGCGACGCGTCGCAGACGACCACCGCCCGGAGGTTGGTTTCCTCCTCGAACTGCTTGACGTAGAGACGGTCGTTGCGACCGAGTATCTTCCAGTCGACGTAGCGCAGCTCGTCGCCCGGCTGGTACATGCGGTGTTCGGCGAATTCGACGGAGAAGCCGCGGCGGGGCGAGCGGTGCAGGCCCGTGAGAAATCCCTCGACCACTCCCTCGGTCACGACTTCGAGGCCGCCGAGACGGGAGACTTCGAGCGGGTCGAGCAGGTCGAGACGTACACGGCCGGCGGGTGCAGCGGTTCGGTTCATCCCGGGGGCAACGTATTCGTGGCGAAAGCCGGAGTCAACGCGGCGTGACGGCTCGGACAAGGCGTCCCCCTGGGGGGACACTCGCCGCTGCGCGGTGCCTGGGCCCTCTGGTTAAAGCATTGGCGAACAGCAGGTTGGCCTGGAGGGTGAACGTGGCACACACCGTGCTCGGCAGGCGGGTCCACGACGCACCCTTCCGTTCGGAGGTTTCATGAGCGCCCGTCCCGCCTTCCTCGTGGCTGCCCTGCTGGGGCTCACCGCGCTCGCCGCACCGCGCGCCGAGGCGCAGGACCCGGGCCGAGGACATCCCCGCCAGCAGCAGGAGCCGCCCCGCCGCGCGGAGCCGCGCCAGAGGGAACCCGAGGCCCGTCCCCGGCAGGATCCGCCGCGGCGCGAGCCCGCCAGCACCCCTGAGGTGCGCCGCACGCCGCCGCCGCGCAGCACCGGCGAGCCCGAGCTGCGCCGCCGGAAGCCATGACCATCGCCGACTTCAACGACTTCCGCACCCGGATGAACGAGGCGATCCTCGGTGCCGGGAACCTCACCATCAACCGCTTCTTCGCGCTGGATCATCGCGCCTACGAGGCCGGCGCGCTGGGGACGAAGACCAAGGAGATGCTGGGCCTCGTCGCCTCGATGGTGCTCCGCTGCGACGACTGCATCACCTACCACGTGATCCGCTGCCATGAGGAAGGCGTGACCGCCGACGAGTTCCAGGAGATCTTCGCGGTGGGACTCGTGGTGGGCGGGAGCATCGTGATCCCGCACCTGCGCCGCGCGATGGCGCGCCTCGAGGAGCTCAGCGCGCCGGGCGCTGGGACAGAATGACCCCGCCCAGGATGGCCGCCGCGCCCGCGAGCTGAAGTGGCGTGGGCCGCTCGTTGAGCACGAATGCCGCGGACGCCATCGCGACCAGCGGCGTGATGCACGCGAAGACGGCGGTCCGGCTGCTTCCGATCACCCGCACGCTGCTGTTCCACAGCACATAGGCCACCACGAGCGACATCGCCGCGGAATAGACGAGACCGGCCCATCCGAGCGGGCTCACCGCCCCCCAGTCCATCCGGACGAGCGACGGCAATCCGAGCAGCAAGAGCACCGGCGTCCCCAGCACCATCGTCCACGTGGTGATCGCGAGCGGCGAGATCCCATCGGGCAGGCGCCGCACGCCGAGCGTGAACACCGCCCAGCAGATCACCGCGCCGAAGCTCAGGAAGTCGCCGTGCAGCGTGTGCCCGCCGAGCGCGAGGCCGTGCGCGGCCACGACGAGCACGACACCGATCGAGGCCAGGGCCAGCCCCTCCGCGGAGCGCGCCGTCACCCGCTCCAGCCCGAACACGAAGGCGAGGCCCGCCACCATGGCGGGCATGCTCGCGAGCACGAGCGCGCTGTTGCTCGCCGTGGTGAGCGAGAGCCCGATGATGAAGCACAGCTGATACACGCTGTTGCCCGTGACGCCGAGCAGCGCGAGGCGGCGCAGGTGACCCGGCGCCGGGCGGATCGACCCCTCGCGCCAGCGCAGCACGGCGACGAGCAGGACCGAGGCGATGGCGAACCGGAGCGCGGTGAACCCGAGCACCGGAAACTCGCGGAGCGACCACTTCGACACGGTGTAGTTGAGTCCCCAGATGAGGACGACGGCGAACAGCTGGGGGTAGGCGGCGGGACGATGGACGGCCGGTGTCGACGCGGGCGCGCGGGTGGGCATGGGGCACAAACATAGCGCGCTCGCCGGTCCAACCCCACCGTTATATTGCTCGCCATGTCCCAGTCCCGCATTCGCAATTTCTGCATCGTCGCGCACATCGACCACGGCAAATCCACCCTCGCCGACCGCCTGATCGAGGCGACCGGGGCGGTCGAGAAGCGCCAGATGCGGGAACAGCTCCTCGATACGATGGACCTCGAGCGCGAGCGGGGCATCACGATCAAGCTGAACGCCGTCCGCATGAGCTACACGGCCCGGGACGGCGGCGATTACGAGCTGAACCTCATTGACACGCCCGGGCACGTGGACTTCACCTACGAGGTCTCGCGCTCGCTGGCCGCGTGCGAGGGCGCGATCCTGGTGGTGGACGCCTCGCAGGGCATCCAGGCACAGACGCTCAGCAATCTCTTCCTCGCGATGGACGCGGGACTCGACATCATCCCCGTGCTCAACAAGATCGACCTCCCGGGCGCCGAGCCGGAGCGGCGCGCGAAGGAGATCATGGACCTCATCGGCGCCGGACGCGAGGAGATCCTCTCGGTCTCCGCCAAGGAGGGCACGGGCGTTCCGGAGCTGCTCGAGGCGATCGTCCAGCGCGTGCCGCCGCCGCGGGGCCGCGCCGACGCCCCGCTCCGCGCCCTCATCTTCGACTCCTACTACGACCGCTATCGCGGGGCCATTCCCAGCATCCGCGTCGTCGACGGCGAGCTCCGGAGCGGCATGGAGGTGGCCTTCGGCGCGCACCCCGACGATGTCTATCACGTGGACGAGGTCGGCTACCTCCAGCTGGGGCAGCGGCAGGCCGAGCGGCTCGAGGCCGGCGAGGTCGGCTACTTCGTCGCGAGCCTCCGCGAGGTCCGGGACGCCCGCGTGGGCGACACCGTGATGGATGCGGCGAACCGGGTACGCGATCTCCTGCCGGGCTACCGCGACGTCAAGTCGATGGTCTTCGCCGGCGTCTACCCCACCGACTCCGACCAGTACGAGGGACTCCGCGACGCGCTCGAGAAGCTCCGCCTGAACGACGCGAGCCTCCAGTACGAGCCGGAATCGTCCACCGCGCTCGGCTTCGGCTTCCGCTGCGGGTTCCTGGGGCTGCTGCACCTGGAGATCGTGCAGGAGCGGCTCGAGCGCGAGTTCAACCTCGACCTCATCACGACCGTGCCGACGGTGGAGTACCACGTCTACCGCACCGACGGCACGATGCTGCTGCTCGAGAACCCGACCGCGCTGCCCGACCCCGCCGAGATCGACCGGATCGAGGAGCCGTACGTGAAGGCGCGGATCATGGCGCCGTCGGAGTACATCGGCGGGATCATGAAGCTGGGCCAGGAACGGCGCGGGGTGTACAACGGGATGCACTACCTCGATACCGCGCGGGTCGAGTTCGACTTCGAGTTCCCGCTGGGCGAGATCGTGCTCGACTTCTACGACCGCCTCAAGTCCATCTCCCGCGGCTACGCCTCGCTCGACTACGAGGTGCTGGGCTTCCGCGCGGGCGACCTGGTCAAGCTCGACATGCTGATCAACGGCGACCAGGTGGATGCCTTCAGCGTCATCATCCACCGCGACAAGGCCTACGAATGGGGCCGCAAGGTGGCGGAGAAGCTGAAGGAGCTGATTCCGCGGCAGCTCTACGCCGTGGCGATCCAGGCCGCGGTGGGCCAGAAGATCATCGCGCGCGAGACCATCAGCGCCTTCCGGAAGGATGTGCTCGCCAAGTGCTACGGCGGCGACATCACGCGCAAGCGGAAGCTTCTGGAGAAGCAGAAGGAAGGCAAGAAGCGGATGAAGCAGATCGGCGCCGTGGAAATTCCCCAGGAGGCGTTCCTCGCCGTCCTCCAGGTGGACGACTGATGCGCTACGTCCTCGGCATCGACATCGGCGGCACCAGCTTCACCATCGGGAGCGTCGCCGCCGACGGCAGTCGTGCGGCGGTCCTGCTCAACGCGCCGACCCTGCCGGGCGGCGGCGCCGACGACGTCGTGGCGCGGATCGTCGCCCTCAGCCGGGAGGTCATGCGCCGCACCGCCGAGGTGGAACCCGGTGCCACCTGCCTCGGCGTCGGCATCGGCGCGCCGGGACCGCTCGACACCGAGCGGGGCATCGTCCACCTCACGCCGAACCTGGGCTGGGTCAACTTCCCCCTGCGCGACCGGATCGAAGCCGGCCTGGGCCTCCCGGCCGCCCTCGACAACGACGCCAACTGCGCCATCCTCGGCGAGTGGTGGATGGGCGCCGCGCGCGGCACGCGCCACGCGCTCGGGATCACCATCGGCACCGGCATCGGCGGCGGCATCATCCTGGATGGACGGCTGTACCACGGCGCGTCCGACTGCGCCGGCGAGATCGGCCACGCCTCCATCGACAGCAACGGCCGCCGCTGCAAGTGCGGCAACGACGGCTGCCTCGAGGCCTACGCGTCGGGACCCGCCATCGCGCGCCGCGCCGTCGAGGCGATCGAGGCCGGCGCCGAGTCGTCGCTCCCCGCGCGGGCCGGCGGCCGGCTCGACGAGATCACGGCGCAGACCGTCTACGAGGCGGCCCACGCCGGCGATGAGCTCGCCCGCGAGATCGTAGGCGACACCGCGCGATTCCTGGGCTCGGGGCTCGCGAACCTGCTCAACATCTTCAACCCCGAAGTCGTGGTCGTCTGCGGCGGCGTCACCGGCGCGGGCGACCTCCTCTTCCATCCGCTCCGCCGTGAGGTCGCCCGGCGCGCGTTCAAGCCCGCGGTGGCGGCGTGCCGCATCCTGCCAGGCGAGCTCGAGGCCCCCGGCGTCCACGGCGCGGCGCTCGCCTTCCTTCACGCACGCGGAGCCGATGCCTAGGGTCGGCATCGTGGGCTCGCTCGTGTGGGACGTCATCCACGGCCGCGACCCGCTCGCCGCCCCCGTGGAGGAGTGGGGCGGCATCGCGTACGCGCTGGCCGGCATGGATGCCGCGCTCGACGACGACTGGGAATTCGTGCCGCTCATCAAGGTGGGCCGCGACATGAGCCGGCGCGCGACGGATTTCCTGCGCACGCTGTCCCGGATGACGGCGGGCGCGCGCTGCGTCGAGGTGGAGGCGCCCAACAACCGCGTCGTGCTGCACTACGAATCGAGCGAGCGCCGCTGCGAGCGGATGGCCGGCGGCGTGCCCGGCTGGAACTGGGCCGAGCTGGGGCCGATGGTGCGGGACCTCGACGCCGTCTACGTGAACTTCATCTCGGGCTACGAGATGTGCCTCGGCACGGCGCAGGCGCTGCGCCGCGGGTTCTCGGGGCCGCTCTACGCCGACCTCCACAGTCTCTTTCTCGGCGTGCGGCAGGATGGCGTGCGCACCCTGCGGCCGCTGCCCGACGCGCCGTCCTGGTTCGGGTGCTTCGACGCGGTGCAGCTCAACGAGGACGAGATGCGCCAGCTCTCGAGCGATCCGCTCGCGCTCGCGGCCGATGCGCTGGGCGCGGGCGTCCGCCTCCTCGTGGTCACGCTCGGTCCGAAGGGCGCGGCCTATGTGGCCGACCCCGCGTTCGACGGCTGGCGCGGCGAACGGGCGCCGCGGGCCGCGGCCGTGCGGACGGCGCTCGTTCCGGCTCCCGCGATCGATGCCCTCGATCCCACCGGCTGCGGTGACGTCTTCGGCGCCTCGCTCTTCGCCCGGCTGCTGAGCGGCGACGCCGTCGAGCCCGCCCTGCACGAGGCGGTGCGGCTGGCCTCCCGGAACGCGACCTTCCGCGGCGCGAGCGGGCTCTCGCAGCACCTCCGCGGGGAGCTGGTGACGCCGTGACCCGCATCGTCGAGATCCCGACGAGCTTCGACGACCGGGCGATGGACCACTACGCCGCCGCGTTCGGGAGCTGGCCGGCGGGCGAACGGCTGCTGTTCGACGCGCGAGGCACCACCTGGGTCTCGCCGTACGGATTCGTCGCGATGCTGACGGCCGCGCAGGCCGTGACCGAAGCCCGGGGCGAGCGGCCGATCCTCTATCTCCCCGCGTCGGAAGACGTGCGCCGCTACTGGGCGCGCGCGGGCTTCCTCCGCCACGCGGCCGAGCTCTTCGAGGTGCACGGCAAGGTGCCGCGTGCCGCCAGCGGATCGAGCGATACGCTGCTCGAGGTGACGCCGGTCCGCGGCAGCGACGACGTGCACGAGGTGGTCGGCCGGGTGCAGGAGGGCGCGTCGCGCATTCTGCTCGAGGTGGGCCTCGAGGCGAAGGCCACGATCGGGTTCACTATGGCGCTCTCGGAGGCATGTCAGAATATTGTCGAGCACGCGGGGACGACCGGCTGGGTGGCGGTGCAGGCGTATGACTGGCGCCGGCGCCTGGGCACCCGGGTCGTCGTCATCGCGGTCAGCGACGCGGGGATCGGCTTCCGGCGGTCGCTCGAGCCGACCCAGGCGCGCCGCTTCGGCGACCGCTGGAGCGACGCGACGGCGCTCGAGGCGGCGTGGATCCAGAACGTGAGCCGGTTCCGCGATCCGGGACGCGGCCAGGGACTCGCCGGCATCAAGCGATATCTCGGACGATGGGACGGCAAGATCACGATTCGAAGCGGCACGGCGCGGCTGGCCAACGTTCCTGCCTGGGACCGGGAGGATGTACCGATGACCGAGCAGCTGCCGTTCTTTCCGGGCGCCCAGGTGCAGGTGATCCTGCCGGCGCTGGCGCCGAAGTGATCCAGACCATCCGGCTGGGCCACCTGCTCCGTGAGGCCGTGACCACACCCTACCGGAACCTCGTCACCCGGCCGACCGGCGCCGCCGTCCGCGGCCGCATCGAGCGGGCCCTCGCCGAATCCGGCTGCCGCACCGCCCTGCTCGACTTCTCCGATGTCGACCTCCTCGACCTGAGCTGCGCCGACGAGATCGTCGCCAAGCTGCTCCTCCTCTCGGCGCCGCGCCCCGACCGCTATGTCGTGCTCTGGGGCCTCAGGGATGACCAGGTCGAGGCGATCGATCACGTCCTCGGCCGCCAGCAGCTCGCCGTGGCGGCGCTCGCCGCCGAAGCGGCGGTGCTCGACGTGCTCGGCGCGGTGGACGGTGACGCGCGCGCCGCCTTCGGCTGCGTGGCGGAGCGCGGCCCCGTGAGCGCCGGCGCCGTGGCCGAGGGCCTCGCATGGGCCGAGGGTCGAGCTCGTGCCGCGCTCGACATGCTCGCGGCCCGCCGGCTGGTCCGCGTCGCCGGCGGGGCCTTCCACCCGCTCCTCGTCGCATGACCCGCCGCCGCTTCGGGCTCGGCACCACCGCGATCCACGGGACGCCGCACCGGCGCGCCGACTGGAGTCCGGTGGCACCGCCGCTCCTCCAGAGCACCACGTTCGTGAACCCGGTGGGCTCCGAGGAGGAGGTGCTCTACACCCGCTACGGCAACAACCCCACGCAGCTCGAGATCGCCCGGAAGTACGCCCTCCTCGAGGGGGCGGAGAACGCGGTGTTCGTCGCGAGCGGCATGGGCGCGACGGCGCTGGCGCACCTCGCGGTGCTCCGGCCGGGTGATCACCTCGTGTCGAGCGAGTGGATCTACGGCGGCACCCGCGGCCTCTTCGACCAGGAGCTCGGCCGCTTCGGCATCACCGTGACGTACGTGGATCCGGACGAGCCCCGGCTCTGGAAGAAGGCGGTGCGGAAGGAGACGCGCGCCATCTTCATCGAGACGCCCACGAACCCGCTGATGCGCGTGCTCGACCTCGAGCCCGTCGCACGGGTGGCGCGCGAATTCGGGCTGGCGCTCCTGGTGGACGGCACCTTCGCGAGCCCGATCAATTTCCGGCCGCTGGAGCACGGCGCCGACGTGGTGATCACGAGCGCCACCAAGTACCTCAACGGCCACAGCGACGTGATCGCCGGCGCCGTGGCGGGCTCCGCCTCGCTCGTCGAGGAAGTGATCCGGCTGATGCGGCTCTGGGGCCAGGCGATCGACCCGCACGCGGCGTGGCTCATCGACCGCGGCATGCGCACGCTCGGCGTACGGATGGAGCGGCACAACGCGAACGGCATGGCGGTCGCCCGCTGGGCGGCGACCCAGCCGGACATCGCGCGCGTGCACTACCCCGGGCTCCCCACGCATCCCGATCACGCCCGCGCGAAGAAGGTGCTGGACGGCTTCGGCGGCATGGTGGGGCTCGAGCTCCGGGGCGGCGTGCCGGCGGCGGAGCGCCTGCTCCGCCGGCTCAAGCTCGTCGCGCACGCGCCGAGTCTCGCCGGCGTCGAGAGTCTCGTGAGCGAGCCGCGCCTCACCTCGCACAAGGCGATCGGCGCCGCCGCCCGCGCGCGCATCGGCATCCCCGACGGCTTCCTCCGCCTGAGCTGCGGCATCGAGGACGCCGAAGACATCATCGCCGATCTCGCGGAGGGGTTGGGCTAGACCGCGGGGCTTCGTATCTTCCGCGCGTGATCCGACTCTCCCACGTCCACAAGACATTTCCGAATGGCGCGGTCGCCCTCAGGGACGTGTCGTTCCACGTCGCGCGGGGCGAGTTCGTCTTTCTCACCGGACACTCGGGGGCCGGGAAGTCCACCCTCCTCAAGCTCCTCTACGCCGAGCAGCGGCCCAGCTCGGGCGAGGTGCGGGTGTCGGGACACGTGGTGAGCGCGCTCAAGGGGGACCAGATCGCGCGGCTCCGACGGCGGCTCGGAATCATCTTCCAGGACTTTCGCCTGCTCGAGGACCGCACGGCGGCCGAGAACGTCGCCTTCGCGCTCGAGGTGACCGGTGCCCGGAAGGACGCGATCGCCGCGCGGGCGAGCCGCGTCCTCGCGCAGGTGGGTCTCGCGTCGAAGAGCCGGGCCTACCCGCGCGAGCTGTCGGGCGGCGAGCAGCAGCGGGTTGCGATGGCGCGCGCCCTGGTCAACGACCCCGCCATTCTCCTGGCCGACGAGCCCACCGGCAACCTCGACGAGCGCGCCACCAGGGGCGTCTTCCAGCTGCTCCGCGACATCAACGCCGGCGGCACCGTCGTCGTCATGGCCACGCACGATCTCGACCTCGTGCGGCAGACGGAATACCGCACCATCGAAATGCGCGAAGGCGCCGTGGTCTACGACAGCGCCGACGAGGCGCCGGCACCGGGCCCGCAGTGAGGCTCCTGTTCCGCGAGGCGCTCCTCTCGTTCCGGCGGGCGCCCGTGCTCTCCGGTCTCTCGATCACCACGATCGCCTTCTCGCTCTTCACCATCGGGCTCTTCGGTCTCGTCGCCATCAACCTCCAGCGCGCGCTCGAGGGACTCGAGGAGCGGGTCGAGATCGTCGCGTTCATCATGCGGGGAACGCCGGCCGAGTCCATCGCGCAGGCCTCGCAGGACATCGCGGCCTTCCCCGAGGTGCAGGACGTCGGCTACGTGAGCGAGGAGCAGGCGCTCGCGCGCGCGCGGCGCGAGCTGGTGGAGTTCCGCGACGCCTATCGCGACCTCCAGGTGAATCCCCTTCCGCCGTCGCTCGAGCTTCGCCTCCGGCCCGGCTTCCGCGACGCGGCGCACGTCGGTGCGGTGGCCGAGCGGCTCCGGGGATTCAGCTTCATCGAGGACGTGCGCTACGGGCGGGAGTGGATCCAGCGGCTCGACCACCTGAGGAACCTCACCGGGGTGCTGGGACTCGTGATCGGCCTCGTCTTCGCCACGGTGGCGATGGTGATCATCGGCGTCACCATCCGGCTCACGCTGCTCCAGCGCGCCCGCGAGATTCACATCATGCGGCTCGTCGGCGCCACCAACTGGTTCATCCGCGGTCCCTTCCTGCTCGAGGGCGCCCTCAAGGGCATCCTGGGCGGCCTCCTCGCGGTCGCGCTCTGCTACGGCGGCTTCCTCGTCTTCCGGCGGAGCGCGGAGTCCTTCAACGGGCTCCTCTTCTTCGAGCCCTGGCAGGCGGCCGTCATCATCGGCTTCGGCATGCTCATGGGCCTCGGCGGCAGCCTGCTGAGCGTCGGGCGCCATCTCCGGCGCATGGGCGGCCGGGCCGACCGCCGTGCTTCGTAGGCTCGCGGGCGCGACCGCCCTCGTCGGCCTGCTCGTCGCGGCGCGGCCCCCGGCCGCGATCGCGCAGGCGGGCGGCGCGAAGGAGCTGGAGGAGAGCCGCCGGCGGCTGGACGAGATCAAGAACGAGCGCGAGCGCCTGGAGCGCCAGCGCGACCGGCTGCAGGGCCAGGTGCACGACGTCTCGGACGAGCTCGACAACATCGAGCGGCGTCGCGAGTCCACCGGCCGCATCGTGGGCGAGATCGAGCGGCAGATCGGCGGCCTCTCCTCCCAGCTCGACCGCTCGAGCGCCGAGCTCATCCTCGCCGAAGACAACCTGGCGGAGCGCCGCGCCGTCCTCGAGCGGCGGCTGGTGGACATCTACAAGCGCGGCCCGCTCTACACCTTCCAGGTGCTCCTTGCCGCCGAGTCGTTCGGCGATCTCCTGAGCCGCTACAAGTACCTCTACCTCACGAGCCGGCAGGACCGCGCGCTGGTCACCGATGTGGAACGCCTGCGCTCCCGCGTGCTGGCCCAGCGCGGGCAGATCGTCTCGGTGAAGGAGGAGCTCGACCACACGAAGGAGGAGCGCGAGGCCGAGCTCGACCGCTACGGCCGCATCGCGCAGGAGCAGCAGGACCGTCTCGCGGCCCTGCAGCGCTCGGCCCGCTCGACCGAGCGTCGCCTGGGCGAGCTCGAGCGGGACCAGGCGCGCCTCAATTCGCTGCTCGCGAGCCTCGAGCGCACCCGCCGCGAGGACGCGGCCCGCGCCCCCCGTGGCGCGGCGGCGCCCGCCGCAACGCCCGGCAGCATCACGACGAGCGATCTCGGGAAGCTCGACTGGCCGGTCGAAGGGCGGATCGTCTACCGCTTCGGCCGCGACACCCTGCCGAGCGGCGGCGTGATCCGCTGGAACGGAATCGGCATCGCGGCGGCGGTGGGCACGCCGATCCATGCGGTGGAAGCCGGACGCGTGCGGCTGGTGGGGCAGTTCGGGACCTACGGACTCACCGTCGTGATCGAGCACGGGAACGGCTACTACTCGATCTACTCGCACCTGAATTCGGCGACGGTGAAGCTGGGCGCCACGATCACGAAGGGCGAGACGATCGGCGCGGTGGGCGGGCAGAACTCCGACTACGGTCCCCATCTGCACTTCGAGATCCGCGGCGAGAACCAGATCGCGCTCGACCCCGCGGACTGGCTGCGGCGCCGCTAGGCCTCAGGTCGCGGCGGACTCCGCGGTGCCGATGCGGTCGCCGCTCTGGCTGCGGGCGCGGAGCAGCGCCGCTTCGGCGAGCGCGAAGAGGTCATCCAGCCGCTCGGCCGCGGGATGCGGGAAGGTCACGATGCCGGCCGTGACCTGCGGGCGCTCGCCCGGCTCGAGACCGTCGAACGCGCGAGCCACCACCTGGTCGCGGACCCGGGTTACCGACTGCCGCGCCCCGCTCGTCGAGGTCTCGGGAAGGAGGAGCGCGAACTCCTCGCCGGCGTAGCGGCTCACGAAGTCCGGCGCGCGAACGCCGGCCCGCAGCACGTCGCCGACGTCGGCAAGGACGCGGTCGCTTCGCTCCGGCCCCAGGCGGTCGCTCAGTCCGGCGAACTGCTCGATGCCGATCAGGACGAGGCTGAAGCTCAGCGCGTAGCGGCGCGCCCGCTCGAACTCGTCGCGCAGGCGGCTGTCGAGGTCGGGGGACTGGGGCCGGGCCGGGGCGTCCCGGGCGCCGGACTCGGGGGCGATGCGCTCCGACGTTGCGGCCGCCCGCGGCGAGAGACGGGGAAACTCGACCGTGAGCCCGATGCGGGCGGCCAGCCGGGCCACGTACTCGCCCGCGGTGGGGGGAGCGGCCACTGCCTCGTCGGCGCCCATGGCGACGGCGCGGGCCGGTGCGTCGGCCGCTCCGTTTGCGATCAGGACCAGCCGCGGCACCGGACCGCCGCATCCCGCCGCCGCCTCGAGCAGCGGCCGGAGGGAGTCGTCCACATCGCGCACGGTGATGAGCACGAGGTCGGGCGACGCATCGTCGTCCGCCGGCATCACCTCATCCAGCGCGAGGCCCGCGCGCACCAGCGCGCGCTCGAGTCCCTCGGGACGCGCGGCCGCGTCCCCCAGCAGCAGCACCCGGGAGCGGGGAACGCCGTTCACGGGCTCATGCCCGGTCACGCGAGAGAGAGATGCATCGGTTTTCGGATGAGGAACGGCTGGGCGCGCATGTCTCCGCGCAGGGCGGCGTGCACACCGCGCCCGCGCGGGGAATCGACATCGGCGCGTCGGCCATTCAGGTCTTTACCAAGACGCCCAACCAGTGGCGCGAGCCGGCGATCCCGGCCGAGACCCGCACGGCCTTCCGGCGGGCCTCCCGCGACAGCGGGCTCCGCTGTATAGTGGCGCACGACTCGTACCTGATCAACCTCGCCTCCCCTGACCCCGTCCTGAACGCCCGCTCCGTCGAGTCTTTCACCCAGGAGCTCGCCCGCTGCCGCTATCTCGGCATCCCGGGCGTTGTGTCGCACCCGGGCAACTACATCGACGACCGGGGCCGCGGTCTCGACCGGAACGCCGAGGGCATCGTGCACGCCCTGAGGGCCGTACCGGCGAGCATGGTCTACCTCGAAAGTACCGCCGGATCGGGCACCGCGCTCGGAAGCACGTTCGAGGAGCTGGCCGAGCTGCGCGACCGGATCCCGCGGCGGTACCGGCACCGCATCGGATTCTGTGCCGACACCTGCCATCTCTACTCCGCCGGCTACGACCTGGTGAACGACTTCGACGGCGTCTGGGAGCGGTGGGACAGCGTGATCGGCCTGGAGCACCTCCATTGTCTGCACCTGAACGACTCGAAGACGCCGTTCGCCTCCCGTCGCGACCGTCACGAGCTGATCGGCGAAGGCTCGCTGGGTCGGCGGCCATTCGTCCGGATCATGACCGACCCGCGCTTCGCGGCCATCCCCAAGATCCTCGAGACCCCGAAGGGTGACGACGACATGGTCACCAACGACCGGCGGATGCTCGCGCGACTGCGCGGGTATCTCCGCCGCGCGCGTTGACCGACCCTTCATGCGCGCCCATCTTCCACCGATGCGAACGCCGATCCTGCTGGTGGCTCTCCTCGCGCTGGCCCCCGCGGCCCGGCTCGCGGCCCAGACCGACTACTACCTCCGCGCCGGCGCCACCGGCTGGGGCACCCTGGTCCACGACTTCATCGGCGCCGACGTCGACACGAAGGCGTCCGTCGGCCCCCTGCTGGCGCTCGGCCTCGGTCATTCGATCGCGCCGCGCTATCGCGCGGGCGTCGAGCTGACCCTTTCCACCAGTCCGCTTCGCACCGAATACGGGTCGGTGACCGCGGACCTCGGCTCGGCGCGCACCGTGTCCGCTCTGGCCCTCCTCGATGGCGGGGTGAGCTCCGGCCTCCGCTGGCAGGCGGGACTCGGCTTCCTGCACTACTTCGCGGGCGAATCGGGCGGTCTCCTCGAGGAGAGCGCCACCCGGCTGCTCGTCGGCGGCGGCCTGGACTATCGCCGGCCCCTCGTCGCCGCGTGGGATCTCACCATCGCGGCCCGCTACGACTTCCACCGCTTCAGCACCCCCGCGCTCAGGGCCCACGGGTTCTCCGGCTCCCAGGGCGTGCAGCGGGTGTCGCTCGCGATCGGACTCGCGCGGGGGCACCGGTGAGCGCGCGCGCCACGGTGACGGCAACGGCGCTCGCGCTGATGGCCGCCGCGTGCGCGGACATCGGCTCACCGTCCCGGCAGGACATCTACGAGTGGCGCTCGATCCAGGGCAGCGACACGCTCAGCTTCCACTGGCCGCAGTCGTTCCTGCCGGTGCGCATCTGGGCGGAGGACCAGTACTCGCTCCCGGCCTTTGCCGATTCGAGCATCGCGGCGTGGAAGCCGGCGTTCCTCTATCACGAGTGGGATGCCGTTCGCGTCGCCGACTCCGCGGACGCCGACGTCATCGTGCGCTACGGCTCGCCCCCGGCGGGCGACGACATCCTGCTCGAGCGCCTCGCCCTCGACGCCCGGGCCGCCGAGTGCGAGGCGGCCACCCTGCCCCACATCGACGCCGGGCGGGAGGTGCACCTGCCGATGCACGTGTACATCCGGGCCCGCTTCGCACCCGAGCTCCCCGCGACGCAGGCATGCCTCGCGCTGACGCTGACGCACGAGATCGGGCACACGCTCGGGATCTTCCAGCACTCGCCGCATCCCGAGGACATCATGAACGGCAACCCCGCCGTCCCGCATCCGAGCGAGCGCGACCGCAACACCGCCGAGGTGCTCTACCATACGCCGGCGAACGTCTCGCCGGCCCCGAGGCCCTGACCACGAACCCCCCGCCCTCACCCGATCGCCGGGCCGAAGCGCTCCGGTACCACGAGGAGGGACGGCCGGGGAAGATTCAGGTCGTCGCCACCAAGCCGACGCAGAATCAGCGCGACCTTTCGCTCGCCTACACGCCCGGCGTGGCCGAGCCCTGCCTCGCGATCCAGGCTCATCCCGACGATGCCTACCGCTACACCGCGCGGGGCAATCTCATCGCCGTCGTCTCCAACGGCACCGCCGTGCTCGGCCTGGGCGACATCGGCCCGCTCGCGGCCAAGCCGGTGATGGAAGGCAAGGCGGTGCTGTTCAAGGCCTTTGCCGACCTCGACGTCTTCGACCTCGAGATCGACGCGCGCGACCCCGACGACATCGTGCGCTTCTGCCGGATGCTGGAACCCACCGTCGGCGGCATCAATCTCGAGGACATCCGGTCGCCGGACTGCTTCTACGTCGAGGAGCGGCTGCGCGAGGTGCTCTCGATTCCGGTCTTCCACGACGACCAGCACGGCACCGCGATCATCTCCGGCGCGGCCCTGCTCAATGCCCTCGAGGTGTCGGGCAAGCGGATCGAGGATGTGCGCGTGGTCTTCATGGGCGCCGGCGCCGCCGCGATCGCGACCGCCGAGCACTACGTGCGGCTCGGCGTGCGGCGCGAGCACGTGACGCTCTGCGATCTGCACGGCGTGATCCGTCCCGGCCGCGTACCGCTCGATCCCTACCAGGCGCGCTTCGCCCGGTCCGACGCGCCGGCCACCGCGCTCGAGGCGTTCGACGGCGCCGATGTCTTCGTCGGCCTCTCCGCCGCGGGCGCCGTGACGCCGGAGATGCTGCGCCGCATGGCGCCCGGGCCGATCATCTTCGCGCTCGCGAACCCGGTTCCCGAGATCCTGCCCGACGAGGCCCGCGCCGCGCGGCCCGACGCGCTCATCGCCACCGGGCGCACCGACTACCCGAACCAGGTCAACAACGTTCTCGGCTTCCCCTTCATCTTCCGCGGCGCGCTCGACGTGCGGGCCAGCGCCATCAACGAGGAGATGAAGATGGCGGCCACGCGCGCGCTCGCCGCGCTGGCGAAGGAGGACGTGCCCGAGGTCGTGCTCAGGGCGTACAACGTCGAGTCGCTCCGCTTCGGACGCGAGTACCTGATCCCCAAGCCGTTCGACCCGCGCGTCCTCCTCTGGGTCGCGCCGGCGGTCGCGTGGGCCGCGATCCACAGCGGTGTCGCCCGCGAGATCATCGACATGGACGACTACCGCGCCGGTCTCGAGTCGCGGCTCGGACGCGGCCGCGCCGTGATGCGCGGCTTCAGCAACCGCGCCGCGGCCGATCCGCAGCGGCTGGCGCTCACCGACGCCGACGACCCGCGCGTCCTGCGCGCCGCACGCATCCTGGCCGACGAGGACATCGCCATCCCGATTCTGGTGGGGCAGCCGGACGCGATCACCGCGGCCGCCGCGCAATCGGGCGTGCCCGTCGCCGATCTCCGGATCGTGGACCCCGCGAGCGATCCCGCGCGCGATCGCTATGCCGAAGCGTTCTGGGCCCGCCGCCAGCGTCGCGGCGTGACGTCCGCCGAGGCGTGCCGCCGGCTCCTCCAGCCGGAATACTTCGGCGCGATGATGGTGGCGGAGGGCGACGCCGACGCGGTGGTGGTGGGCGAGACCCAGCACTATCCGCGCGCCATCCGTCCCGCCCTCGAGGCGGTAGGGAGCGACGAGGACGCCGCGGTGGCCGGGATCTACATGATGGTGACGCAGACCGACACCTACTTCTTCGCCGACTGCACCGTCAACATCAACCCGGATGTGGCCCGCCTCACCCAGATCGCCATCGCGGCCGCCAGCTTCGTGGACCATCTGGGGATCGAGCCGCGCGTCGCGATGCTCTCGTTCTCCAACTTCGGCTCCGTGCGGCACCCGATGCAGGCCAAGGTGGCCGACGCGGTGGCGCGCCTCCACCAGCTCCGCCCTAACCTCAAGGTTGACGGGGAGATGCAGGCCGATACGGCGGTCGTCGAATCGATTCTGAGCGGGCGCTATCCGTTCAGCCGGTTGCACGGACCCGCCAACGTGCTGATCTTTCCCGACCTGAACGCGGCCAACATCAGCTACAAGCTGCTCGGCCGCCTCGGCGGCGCGCAGGCCATCGGCCCCATCCTGGTCGGCATGGCCGCGCCGATCCACGTCCTCGAGCGCGACTCCGGCGTGGACGACATCGTCAACATGGCGGTCATCGCGGCGGTCGACGCGCAGGAGCGCGCCCGGCACAGAGGCCGGCGCCCGGACTGACCAGAACCCTACGGGATCCCATGGCCACCAAGACCAGCTCCGTCCACCGCGAAGCCACCCCGTCGGTGGCCGAGGGGGTGCATCCGCGTCAGGTACACCGGAACCTCCTCGCTCCCCAGCTCATCGAGGCCGCCCTGCGGCGCGACGAGGGGCTCCTGACCGACCACGGCGCCTTTGCCGCCGTCACGTCGCCCCACACCGGGCGCTCGGCAAAGGACAAGTTTCTGGTGGACGAGCCGGAATCCAGCGGCAAGATCTGGTGGGACAAGAACGCGAAGATGGAGCCGGCCGCCTTCGACCGCCTGCACGACGATATCCGGAAGCACCTGAACGAGCAGGAAGTCTTCGTCGAGGACCTCTTCGGCGGCGCCGACCCGGCCTACCGCCTCCCGGTCCGCTTCGTCACGCCCAACGCGTGGCACGCGCTGTTCGTCCGGAACATGTTCATCCGGCCCGAGACCGCCGACCTCGCCGGATTCCAGCCGCGCTTCACGGTCCTCCACGCTCCCGAATTCCAGGCTGATCCCGCCCGGCACGGCTCCCGCACGAGCACCGTGATCGCCCTCAGCTTCTCGCACCGCCTGATCCTCATCGCGGGCACGCGATACGCCGGCGAGATGAAGAAGTCGATCTTCACCGTGCTCAACTACCTGCTCCCCGAGCAGGGCGTGCTGCCGATGCACTGCTCCGCCAACGTCGGCCCCGGGGGCGATACCGCCATTTTCTTCGGCCTCTCCGGCACCGGGAAGACGACGCTCTCGGCCGATCCGAGCCGCGGCCTCATCGGCGACGACGAGCACGGCTGGAGCGACCGCGGCGTCTTCAATTTCGAGGGCGGCTGCTACGCCAAGGTGATCCGGCTCCGGCCCGACACGGAGCCCGAGATTTACGCCGCCACGCGCATGTTCGGCACGGTGCTCGAGAACTGCGTCATCGACCCCGACGGCCGGACCGTGGATTACGATGCCCAGTCGATCACCGAGAACACCCGCGCCTGCTATCCGATTCACTACATCCCGAACCATGTCGCCGACGGCCAGGGCGGCGTGCCGCGCAACATCGTGCTGCTCACGGCCGATGCCTACGGCGTGCTGCCGCCGATCGCGCGCCTGACCGCCGAGCAGGCGATGTACCAGTTCCTCTCGGGCTACACCGCCAAGGTGGCCGGCACCGAGCGCGGCGTCACCGAGCCGACCGCGACCTTCTCGGCCTGCTTCGGCGCGCCGTTCCTGCCGCTCCACCCCGGCGTCTACGCGAAGATGCTCGGCGAGCGCATCGCGAAGCACGGCGTGCGGGTCTGGCTCGTCAACACGGGGTGGACCGGCGGACCGTACGGCACCGGCAGCCGCATGAAGCTCGCGCACACGAGGGCGATGGTGCGCGCGGCGCTCGCCGGCGAGCTCGACGGCGTGACGTGCCGGCGCGATCCCGTGTTCGGCTTCGAGGTTCCCGCCGAGGTGCCGGGCGTGCCCGCG
Organism: Gemmatimonadales bacterium; assembly: GCA_025935995.1. GTDB lineage: Bacteria > Gemmatimonadota > Gemmatimonadetes > Gemmatimonadales > GWC2-71-9 > JAICUF01. The sequence goes on along the minus strand of JAICUF010000026.1, from coordinate 4,426 downwards.
GACGTGCTCACACCGCGCTCGACCTGGAGCGACACCGCCGCCTACGACGCGCAGGCCAAGAAGCTCGCGGGCATGTTCCGCGAGAACTTCGAGCAGTTCCGCTCGCAGGTTCCCGACTCGGTGGTCAAGGCGGGACCCGCCAGCTGATGGGCGGGCGGAAGGGGGGACCTTCCGACCTCGAGGTGATCCGCGACCCGCTCTGGGACAACATCCGGCTGGACCGGCCGGCGCAGCTCGTGCTCGATACGCCGGCCGTCCAGCGCCTCCGCTACGTGCGCCAGCTCGGGCACGCCTTCCTCGTCTATCCCGGCGCCACCCATACCCGCTTCGAGCACGCGCTCGGTGCCTACCATCTGACGCGGCGTGCCCTCGCCTCCCTCGAGGAGCGCGGGGAGCTCGCGAGCGTCGGCCAGCACGACTGCCTCGCCGTCCGCCTCGCGGCGCTGCTCCACGATATCGGCCACTATCCGTTCTCGCATGCGCTCGAAGAGGCTGGGTTTCCGTCACACGAGGCGCAGGGCGTCGCCAAGCTGGCCGAAGGGGAGCTGGGGAACGAGCTGCGCGGCATCGGCGGCCCCGACCTCGCGCGCGACATCGGCGAGCTGATCCGCGGCGTGAGCCGGAGCCCGCTGCAGGGCCTCATCTCCGGCTCGCTCGACCTCGACAAGATCGACTACCTGAGCCGCGATGCGCGCATGTGCGGCGTGCCCTACGGCACCGTGGACGTGGACCGGCTGCTCTCGTCGCTCACGCTGGTGGAAACGGGAGGGGGCCGCCGCCAGGTGGGGGTGCAGGAGAAGGGCGTGAGCGCGCTCGAGTCGCTCCTCTTCGCCAAGTATCAGATGTACCGGAACGTGTACTGGCATCACGCGGTGCGGGCCGCCACCTGCATGTTCAAGCGCGCCGCGCGCGATGCGGTCCGGGAGGGCACCGTCAGCATGGAAGCGGTCGGCGATCTGACCGACGACGGCCTGATGGAGCTGCTGCTCCGGGAGGACCGCACCGGCCTGGCCGCCGCGGTTCGCGCGCGGCGGCTCTTCAAGCGCGCGCTCGATCTCCCCGCCACCGAAGTGGCCGAGTCGGTGGACTCGTGGGCCGCGGACGATCCCGATCTGGTGGAGGAAGTGGAGGACGCGATGGCGCGCGAGGCGGGCCTCGCGCCGGGAGAGCTGCTGCTCGACTTTCCCACCCGCTCGTCGATGCTCGCGGTGGACCTGCCGCTGCGCACCCGCGCGGGCGGGGTGGAGCAGCTCACCGACGAGGGCCGGGCCGGGCAGCTCGGCCTCCCTCGCGTCGCCGACGAGCTCTATCGGAGCGCGCGGCGGCTCCGGATCTTTACCGCCGAGCCGCCCCGGATTCCGCTGGCGGGTGCGGTCGCCCTTCTCCGCCTGCCCGCCGCGGAGGTACACGGGCGGCTCGCGCGCGGCGCATCCCTCCTCAGCGCGTAAGCGTGTCCCGCGCCACCGAGCGCATGAAGGCATCGAAGACATCGGGCCGCCACCACCGCCGGCTCGCCCGCATCTCGGCCAGCGCCGCCTCGCGCGTCATCGCCGCGCGATAGCTCCGCGTCGTCGTGAGCGCGTCGTAGACGTCCACGATGCAGATGATCTGCGGATCGAGCGGGATCTCTTCCCCCCGCAGGCGGTCCGGGTAGCCGCTCCCGTCGTACTTCTCGTGATGCCAGCGGATGATCGGCTTGAGATCCCAGGGAAACTCGACCGAGGCGAGCAGCTCGAGCCCGTAGAACGGGTGCCGCTGCATGATGGTGAGCTCCTCCGCGGTGAGCCCACCCGCCTTGTTCAGGATCTCGTGCGGCACCCGGACCTTGCCCACGTCGTGCAGGTACGCGCCCAGCCGGATCGTGGTGCACCGCTCGTCGTCCAGCCCCATCGCGCGGGCCACCGCCACCGCGTACTCGGCCACGCGCTCGCAATGGCCGAAGGTGTAGGTGTCGGCCGATTCGATCGAGCGGCCCCAGTTCCGCACCACGCTCCGGTAGGTGTTCTCGAGGTCCAGCACCTTCCCGGCCACGTCCACCAGATCCACCCGCGCGTCGAGCCGGCTGAACAGCCGATGCGCCACGTTGAGGAGCCGGAGCGCATCCTGGTTCCGGCCCATATCCTGGTAGAGCCGCGCCAGCTCCCGCGACGCCTCCGCCTCGCTCAGCACCGACCGGTTGCCGCTGGCGAGCTCGATCGCCGAGCGGAGTCGCGCCTCGGCGAGCGCGGGGCGGCCCGTCTCCCGGAAGACGATGCCGAGGATCTTGTAGGCGTCGGCCTTGTCGAGCCGTGCCCCCCGCCGGTCGAAGATGGCGAGCGCCGCCTCCGCGCTCGAGCGCGCGGCGTCGTAGCGCTGCCGCGCGACGTGCACCTCGGAATAGTTGAGCAGGCAGAGGCCCTGGAGGTGGACGTCATCGAGCCGTTCCGCGATGCCGAGACTTTCGCGGAAGTAGGCTTCCGCATCGTCCCACAGTTTCCGATCGGAGCAGATCATGCCCAGGTTGTGGTAGGCGATGGCGCAGCTGCGATCGTCCCCCGATTCCCGGCTGGCGGCGAGCGAGCGCTCGTAGTGGTCGAGCGCGGCGGAGAGCTGGCCCTGGATGTTGGCCAGGATGCCGAGGTTCTGCTCGATGCGCGCGACCAGTATCGGCGTCCGGCCCGCGAGGGAGAGCGCACGCAGGAACCCTTCGCGTGCCGCGGGAATGTCGCCCGCCTCGAGGGCAAGGCCGGCCAGCGCATTGACGGCCTCCGCCATCAGCGCGTCGTCGCCCAGCGCGTCCGAGGCGGCGAGGCTTTCCTCGTAGAGCTCCCGGGCGCGCGCGTGCTCCGTCCGGAGATGGTGAATCACGCCGAGGCGGCGAAGCGCCTCCGCGCGGACGGCGCCCTCCCCCGGCCCGCACAGGTCGATCGCGTCCTGGTAGCCCTGCATGGCCTCGGGCAGGCGTCCGCCCAGGTCATGCTGGCGCGCCGCCTGGAGCGCGGCTGCGGGGTGACGCTGGTGGGCCTTCTGGTGGGCCTGCTGGCCTCGAATGATGGTCACGCCTGCTCCGGATCGGGGGCCGCAAAGGGTCCCGAACGGGGGCAATCGGCGTACCACAACGGGGAGCGGCGGATGGAGGAGAGGGGCGCCCCGGCCCGTGGGCTGGCTGGGCGGGCTGCGCGAGGGGGTGGCACAATGCGGCGCCGGGGCGCCGCGGATCAGGAGCCGGGGATCTGGGGGCTGGGGTGGCCGGTGAGACTGTGCTCGCCGGTACGGGTCTCGATGGTGTCGATCCGGACGACGATGGCGGTGATGTTGTCGAGCCCGCCCCGCCGGTTGGCCTCGGTGATGAGGCGATCGACCCAGCGCTGGGGGCCGCCCTCGGACTGGAGGATCCGGATCAGCTGCTCGTCCTCCAGCATTCCCGTGAGGCCGTCCGAGGCGAGGAGGACGATGTCGCCCTCCTCGAGGGCGCCCGTGTAGATGTCGGGCGTCACGTCCATGCCGGCGCCGACGCAGCGGGTGATCACGTTGCTGTAGGGATGGACGCGCGCCTGCTCGGGGGTGAGCAGTCCGGCGTCGACCTGCTCCTGCACGTACGAGTGATCCTTGGTGAGCTGGACGAACTGACCGTTCCGGAGCAGATAGGCCCGGCTGTCGCCGACCTGGCCGATCACGTAGCGCTTCGGCTGCAGCACCAGCGCGGTGACGGTCGTGCCCATGCCGCGCTTGTCGTGCTCCTGCAGCGTGCGCGAGAAGATCGCGTCGTTCGCCGCGCGGATCGCCTGCCGGAAGCGCTCCGAGCCGTCCTGCTCGCTCAGCCCGCGGAGCGACCCGATCTCGCGCGAGATGATGCGGACGGCCATCTCGCTCGCGACCTCCCCCGCCGCGTGCCCCCCCATGCCGTCGGCGACGATGAAGATGCCGCGGTCGGCGAGCATGAGGTAATTGTCTTCGTTGCCCGATCGGACGATCCCGACATCCGTGCGGGCCGCGCAGGTGAAGTGCACGTGCCTCCGCTAGGTCAGCAGCATGAACGCGGCCGCCAGCGCTGCCGCGAGGGTCAGCAGCACCACGATCAGCCCGACGGGCGACCGCTTCGGCGTCTCGACGACCGGCCGTCGCACCCGCGGACGCGAGACTCGTGCCCCGGCCGCTTCCCCGTCCACCGTCTCTCCCGTGTCCCGGCCGAGGGCGGGGAGCGATCGGGTATCGTCGGCCGCCGCCGCCGGTTCCTCGTCCAGTGGCTCGAACAGCAGCGCCACCTCGCCGAAACGCAGCGTCGCGCCCGGTGAGAGCGCGACGTCGTCGCGGACCCGCTCGTCGTCCACGAAGGTACCGTTGGTGGACCCCAGATCCATTGCCATCCACACGCCGTCGCGCCGCTGGAGCTTCGCGTGCATCGTGCTCACGCTCGGGTCGGGCAACACGACGTCGTTGTATTCGC
>JAICUF010000034.1 GCA_025935995.1 Gemmatimonadales bacterium | reverse complement strand
TCCGCCACGTTCTCGGTCAGCGTCGTCGTGCCGTTCACGTGCACGCCCGGCACGGGCTCGTAGCCGGAGAACTGCCGCGCGAGGGGCTCGGCGAGCGCGAGGAAGCGGGTCATGTCGGCGGCGGTCCACCAGCGCCGCAGCGCGCCATCGGTGTCGTACTCCGCGCCCAGCATGTCGACGTAGTGGCTGATGTCGTGGCCGATGATCGCGCCGATGGCCCCGTAGCTCGCGGCGTCGGATGCCGATGGGTCATACTTGGGCGGCTGGAGCAGCGCGGCGGAGAAGTCGTACGCGTTCTGCTGGAAGACGAGGATCGCACCGGCGCGGGCGGGGCTGATCCACCATTCGCGGAGGTCCACGGGACGGCCCAGCCGCGCGAGGGCACGGCGATAGTTCCGCGCGTCGACGCGCATGGCGTTGCCGGCGGGGTCGCGCGGATCCACCTCGAGGTCCGAATAGTCCTCCCACCGCTCGGGATACCCGACGCCGATGTAGAGTGCGTGCAGCTTCGCGAGGGCCCGCGTCTTCGTGCCCGGCGCCATCCAGGTGGACGCCTCCACCCGGCGGATGAACGCCGCGGCGACGTCGTCCACGATCCGCCGGACTCGCGCCTGCTGCGTGGCAGGAAAGTACCGCTCGGCATAGATCCTTCCAATTGCGTCGCCCAGCGCCGCCTGGGTCGCCTCGAGCGCACGCTGCTCGCGCGGGGCGCGCGCGCTGTCGCCGGTCACCGCGGCCTCCAGCGCCAGGGCTTCCGCGGCAAAGGCGCGCGGCAGCATCTCGGCCAGCGCGTGCGCGGCGTGGAAGCGCAGGTAGTCCTTCCACGCCTCGACGGGCTCCGAGGCGACCAGCGCCGCCAGCGTCCGGACGGCGCCCGGCTGCCAGACCACGACCGTATCCTGCCGGCCGAGTCCCGCCGCCTCGAAGAAGGCCGGCCAGTCGATCCCCGGCGCCCGGCGCGCGAAGTCGGCGCGGGCCCAGACGCTGTCGGCGTTGTGGTCGTTGGCCGAGGCCGCGCGCGTGGCTTCGCCGCGGGCGAGGGCGGTCTCGAGCGCCATCACCGCGCGCGCCCGCGCCTCCGCGCGATCGAAGCCGGCGAGCGCGAGCAGCCGCCCGATGTATTGCTGGTACCGCGCCCGCACGGCCTGCATGCGGGGCTCGGCGCTCACGTAGTCCTCGCGGTCGGGGAGGCCTAGGCCGCCCTGCACGAGGAATGCGCGGTAGCGCTTCTCGCCGTGGATCCCCGGCTCGACCGACAGACCGAGGAGGTGACTCGACTGGTAGATTCCCCAGTTGAGGGGATCGACGTCCGCGCCGATCCCGTGGGCGAGGAGACGCGTGAGCCCGGCGCGATCGCCGACGCGGCCGATGCTGTCGAGGAGCGGGCGCAGCGGCGCGAGGCCCCGCTCCTCGATCGCCGCCTCGTCGAGCCATGCGGCGCGGAAGTCGGCGATCTTCCGCGCGAGCGTGCCGGCCGGCCGGGTGGCCGCATCAGCGAGCAGGGTGTCGATCCGGCGGCGGGCCCGCTCGTTGATCTCGGTCCGCGCGGTCCAGCTCGCGCGGCCGGCGGGGATCGGGTTGTCACGGAGCCAGTCGGCGTTGGCAAAGGCGAAGAAGTCATCGCCCGGGCGTGCCGCCGCCTGCGCCAGGGCGCGCGGTGCGCTCCCCATCCAGAGGGCGGCGGCCAGGATCGCGCCGCGGCAAAGCCGATTCATCCAGAACCCATGCATGCGATGACCTCATCCGGTGTGGAGCGACGTGGTCCAACGTACCGCGTTCCGGCCGCCGTTTCGCGGCCCCGGCCGGACAGGTTTGGAGCAGATCCGGACATGCCTTCCCGCCTCCTGTATCGCGAATCAGCCCGGAAGCGTATGCTTGCCGTAACCCGGGCCCATGTCCTGAAATGATCGCACGCGCGCAGCTGATCGATCTCCTGTTCGTCATCGCGCCCCACTCGCTGCTGCTCGACATCGCGGGGCCGGCGGAGGCGTTCCGGCTGGCCAACCTGCACCGCCGCGCGCGCGGCCAGCCGCCCCGCTTCCGGCTTCGCTTCGCCGGCCCCGCGGCGACCCTGTCCACGTCGGTCGGGCTCACCATCGCCGACCTCGAGCCGCTGCCGGAGCGCATCGCCTCGCCGACCTGGGTGATACTGGTCGGCCAGCCGACGGCGCAGCTCGCGCAGGTGACGCCGGCGATCGCCGCCACCGCGCGGTGGCTCAAGCTGCAGCTGGGCGCGCCGCTCCTCGCCGCCGATACGCCGCACCGCGTCATCGCGATCTGCTCGGGCGCCCTGCTCGCCGCGCGGGCCGGCCTCCTCGGCGCGCGCCGGTGCACCACGCATCACGAGCTCCTGTCGCACCTGCGGGCACTCGCGCCGCGGGCGCAGGTGATCGACAATCGCGTCTTCGTGGTGGACGGTCCGGTCGCCTCGAGCGCAGGCATCACGGCGGGGATCGATCTCGCCCTGCACCTCATCGCCGAGGAATGCGGCGAGGCGCTGGCGTCGGCGGTGGCGGAGGACATGGTGGTGTACCTTCGCCGGTCCCAGCGCGACCCCGAGCTGTCCCCCTTCCTGATCCACCGCCGGCATCTGCATGCCGTGGTGCACCGGGTGCAGGACGCGATCGTCGCGAAGCCCGAGCGCGACTGGGACATGGCGGCGCTGGCCGCGGTCGGGCATGCGACCGAACGCCACCTGCTGCGGCTCTTCACGGATCACGCGGGAGTGTCACCGCTCCAGTACCTGCGGCTCATCCGGCTGGAGCGGGCGCGGCAGTCGCTCGAGTGCGGGGCGAGCGTGAGCCGGGCGGCGGAGGTGGCAGGGTTCCGGTCGGACCTGCAGCTCCGGCGGGCGTGGAGCCGGCAGTGGGGCGGATCGCCGCGCGATGCGGCGCGGTCGGCGGCACAGGCTGGCCCGACTCCGCCCGCGGAGCGACATTATCGGACACCCCGGCTCGCCGGTGAGCGAGCCTGACCGAGGAGCACGCTCATGCCGGTGCCGCGCGCGGTCACGCTGGGCTTCATCCCGCTTGCTCTCATCTCGTCGCTGCTCGTGCCTTCGGCCGGGGCGGCACAGACGGACACCGTGTCCGTCGCGGCCGCGACGCCCGCGACCCCTGCCCGCCTCACGTTCTGGCTGGGCGGCGGCTACGGCGCGGGCGATGGCGGATACGATCTGGAGGACGAGACCGCGCTGGAGCATGCCTTCAGTCTCAACGGCTCGGTCCAGTCGGGGTGGCTCCTCCTGTCCGTCCGCCTCGCGCTCGCGGCCTCGAGCATCACCGACCATAGCGCCGACTACGGCATCCTCGCGGGAATCGCGTCGTCGCCGGCGCACCGGTTCCATGCGGGAGCGGCAGTCGGACTGGGCCATATGGCGGTGACCGGCGGCGGCTTCTTCTCCGGAATCGGGCAATCGGCGATGACCGTTCCGGCCGAGGTCCAGCTCGCCTGGCGATTCCGCTCCTGGCTCGCACTCGGCGTCTACGGCTTCATGTCGGTGAGTCGGGTGGACACCTTCGGCGGAGTCACCCTGGGATTTCAGGTCGGACGGCTTCGGTAGGGACCACTCCGCCGAATGGGAGCTCGATCGCTGAGCCGGTACCGACCACGGCACGCAGCCGGTTTCGCACGCTGTACACGAACATCCCCGTCCGCGTCCCGGGCAGAACGGAGCCGTCCCATGCAGCTCGGCAACTTCTCGGTCAGCCTCGCCGTCAAGGATCTGCAGGCCTCGAAGGCGTTCTACGAAAAGCTGGGCTTCACCGCCTTCATGGGGGACGGGCAGCGCTGGCTCATCATGAAGAACGGCCCGCACGTGATCGGCCTGTTCCAGGGCATGTTCGAGCGCAACGTCCTCACGTTCAATCCCGGCTGGGATGGCGACGCGACGCCGCTGGCCACGTTCACCGACGTGCGCGAGCTCCAGCGGCGGCTCAAGGCCGCCGGCGTCGAGCTCGCGACCGAGGCGGATGAAGCCTCGACCGGCCCCGCGAGCTTCATGGCCATCGATCCCGACGGCAACCCGATCCTCGTGGACCAGCACGTTCCCGCGCCATGACACGGCTCGAGCTGGGACTTGCCTGCGGTGTGGCCTTCGGGGCCGTCGCCGTCGCGACGATGCTCCCGATGCGCTTTCCCGACAAGCGCGCCGCGCTCGCGGCCGCGTTCGTCGACCGGTTCGCGATCGGGCTCGTGGTCGTCCTCGCACCCCTGCCGCTGCCGGCCTGGCTCTCGGGGGCGGCGTGGGGACTGCTTCTCAGTGCGCCATCCGCGATCGTCACCCGGGCGTGGGCGCCGATCCTGGGACTCGGCACCCTCGGCGGACTGGTCTGCGGCGTGATCGCGGCGTGGATCGGGGCGGCCCCGTGACCGTCGATCGCCGGCTCGCGCTGCACTATCTCGTGATCAAGGTTCCGTCGGAGGCATGAGCGATCAGTCCATCGACTTCCGCGCGGTCTCCGCGATACTCTTCCGCGCCCGCATCGACGACGTGTCGCTCGCGCTCCAGGCCGGCCGGCTGCGGCTCGTCATTCGCCCGGCCGGTGCCGAACCCGCGCGGCTGGTGGCGCTCGTCTTCGACGGCGTGAGCGACTTTCGCTGGCGCTCCGGCACCACTGACGTTACGGATCCGCTCGAGCTCTCCGTCGTCGGCCTCGAGCGCCTCGCGGCCGATGACGTCTGGCGCCTCTACGCGGTCCCCGTCCCGGGCGCCGTGCTGGAGCTGAGCTGCCGCGCCGTCAGCTGCGACGGGCGCGAGGTCAGCGGCGTGGGTCGCTCCTTCCACGACCGCTCGCTCAGACCGTGAGCCGCCTGCCGTGCCGGCGAGGGCGCGAGCACTGACCCAATGCATCGAGGACTCATCATGCGACTTCCTTTCCCTGCTCTGGCGGCCCTCGCGATCCTCGGCTGCGGCGACAGCTTCAGCCCCACGCTCGACAGCGTGGCCGGCACCTATGCCGCGACGCGGCTCGTGACCACGAGCACCGGCACGGCCACCGATCAGCTGGCCGGCGGCGCCACGCTCACGATCACGCTCGCGGAGGGCGGCACCACGACCGGCCAGCTCATGCTGCCGGCGAGCGACGTCAACGGCGCGGGGCTCACGGCGAGCATGGCGGGGACCTGGAGCCTTACCGGAGATCAGGTCGTCCTCACGCAGGGCGCCGACACCTTCGTCCGCGACCTCACGTTCACGGCGACGGAGGATGAGCTGAAGGCCGACGACACCTTCGGCGGAACGCGGGTGGAGATCACGCTCAGGCGCGCCGGGAGCTGACGCGCCGATGACCGCGGACGCGCGCTGGAGCATCGCGCCCTACTTCATCGTGGCCGACGTCGTCGCCGCCGCCGATTTCTACCGCGACCGCCTCGGCTTCCGCTATGAGCGCTTCTGGGGGGAGCCGCCCTGCTTCTGCATGGTGCACCGCGGCGGTGTCGTCGTCATGCTCTCGCAGATCGACCATGCGGGCGCGGCACGGCCCAACCATCTGGTCGATCCCGAGCGCGGCGCGTGGGACGCGTACATCTGGGTGGACGACGCCGACGCGCTGCACGCGGAGTTCGCCGCCCGGGGCGTGACCATCGTCCGGCCGCCGTGCGACCAGCCGTACCACTGCCGCGACTTCGAGGTCGACGACCTGAACGGCTACCGGCTCTGCTTCGGGACGGACCTCGGCGCGCGGGGCCATCGGTGATGCGGGCACGCACCGCGTGCGGGGCACTCCTCCTGGTCACGGCGGCGGCGATGTCGGCCGGAGCGCAGGCTCCGGTCATCGACATGCACGTGCACGCGCTCCGGGTCGCCGAGTTCGGCCCGGGGGCCGCGGTCTGCTCCGATAGCCGCGGCATCGAGTGGAATGGGTGGGACCCGCGGACTCCGTTTTCGCTGGCGGAGGCGGGCACCTGCGGCGCCGCGAGCTGGCCCGCTCCGCCGGACGATACCGCCCTCCTCCGCGGGACGCTCGCCGCCTTCGAGCGCTACCACATCCGCGCGGTGACCTTCGGACCGCCGGAGGAGGTGGCCAGGTGGCGCGCCGCGGCGCCGGCGCGGATCATCCCGGCGGTTTCATTCTTCGACGGCGACGATTCGCTGGGCCGGCCCCGCCTCCGCGACCTGGGCGAGCTCAGACGAATGGTGGCCGACGGCCGGGTGGCGGTGTTCGCGGAGAACGGACCGCAGTACCACGGGATGAGACCGGGCGACCCGGCGCTCGAGCCCTACTTTGCGCTGGCCGAGGAGCTCGACGTACCGGTGGGCCTGCACATGGGCGAGGGACCTCCGGGCGGCCGACACGTCGAGGGGTACGAGCGTTACCGGGTGGAGCTGGGTAATCCGCTGCTGCTCGAGGAGGTCCTGGCGAAGCACCCGCGACTTCGGCTCTACGTGATGCACTACGGCTCGCCGTTCGTAGACGAGATGATCGCGATCCTGTACTCCTACCCTCAGGTGTACGTGGACGTCTCGCAGAACGACTGGGGCTTTCCGCGCGCCCACTTCTATTCGCAGCTCCGCCGTCTGGTCCAGGCCGGCTTCGGCCGTCGTATACTCTTCGGGTCGGACCAGATGATCTGGCCCGAAACGATCGGGCTGGCGATCCGGACGATCACCGAGGCGGACTTCCTGACCGCCGTGCAGAAGCGGGACATCCTGTACAACAACGCGGTGCGCTTTCTGCGGCTTCAGGCGCGGGACCAGGATGGCGCCACCATCGTGGGACGCTGGCACGGCGAATCCATCTGCGTGAAGGCCGCGTGGAACTCGGCGTGCAACGACGAGCGCGTCGTGTACGACTTCGTGGCCGACTCGGCGCCGCCCGGCCGGGTGCGCCTCCGCGCCTCGAAGCTCGTGGGCGGCCGGCCCGAATCGATGGGCGATCTCGACCTGGCGTATCGGCCCGCCGACAGCACCTGGTTCGGCGACTTCAGCAACTCGCGCGTCCGGATCCGCTGGGAGTACCGCGTGCGGGGGGACTCGCTGTCGGGACGGGTGATAGACCGCGCGTCAGGGCGGGTTGCCCGCGCGGTTCGTGCGGCGCGCGGCGAGTGAGCCACCGCGGGACGATTTCACAACGGGGGTGAGGTGGGACAGATCGTGATCTGGGCGCTGCTCACGGGCGGCATCACCGGCGGGGCGTGGGTCGGCATCGTGCTCCTCCGGCGCCAGCGACGCCTCACTGAAGAGCAGTGGCGGCTGCTGGACACGACCCGCGCGCACCTCGAGGCGATGACCGGGACGCAGGCGCGCCTCGGCGAGGCGGAGGCGCGGCTCGACGAAGCGGAACGCGCCCTGCTCGAGCCGCCTCGCCGCGACTGACCGATGGAGCTGCAGCCGGTGCTTCGGGGCGAGCTGGTCCACCTGCGGCCGCTCGCCCCCGCCGACTTCGATGATCTCTACGCGGTGGCCGCAGACCCGCTGATCTGGGCGCAGCATCCGGCGTCGGATCGCCACCGGCGGGAGGTCTTCCGCGAGTTCTTCCGCGTGGCGCTCGAATCCGGCGGCGCCTTCACGGTGCTCGACGCCGCCGACGGCCGCGTGATCGGCTCGACCCGGTACTTCGGGTACGACGCCCCGCGTCGCGAGGTGGAGATCGGCTGGAGCTTCCTCGCCCGGTCCCACTGGGGCGGCCGCCACAACGGTGAGATGAAGCGGCTCATGCTCGATCACGCCTTCCGATTCGTGGACCGCGTCGTCTTCCGGATCGGCCCGCGCAACCTGCGCTCGCGCCGGGCGGTGGAGAAGCTCGGCGCGGTCGAGGCCGGCACGTGGGCCGACGGGAACGGCCGGGAGAGCGTCGTGTACGAGATCACGCGCGGGAACCGGGATGGACATGGGCCGTAACGTGCTTCATCGTGGGCACGGCGCCCATCGGCACGACGGCGGGCTTCATGGCTGACCCGGACCTGGCGGATGCCGGCTCGGGCTGGGACATCCGAAGCCTCGCGCCGGTTCCCTGACACGCCTGGACCAGAGGAGCGTCTGCATCATGCACGGCAAGATCTGCTACATCGAGATGCCCACCACCGACGTGCAGGCGTCGGCCGACTTCTACACCGCCGTCTTCGGCTGGCGGATGCGCCGCCGCGGCGACGGCCAGACCGCGTTCGACGATGCGACCGGCGGCGTGAGCGGCGCGCTCCTGCCTCCCGGCTCGCAGGGCTCGGCGCCCGGCATGGTCACCTACGTCATGGTGGACAGCATCGCACAGGCCGAGCGCGATATCGCCGCCGCTGGAGGGCGCGTCACCACGCCGCGCACGGAGATCGGCGGCGGCGGCGCCTACGCCATCTTCACCGACCCCGCGGGCAACCGGCTCGGGCTCTATGAGGAGACGGGCACCCGGCCCACCGCACCCGACGCCGCATGAGCGCCACCGTCGTGCAGCCGGGCGAAGGCCGGACGATCAGCGCCTTCGGCAACGAGATCCTCTTCAAGCTCACGGGTCAGGAGACCGCGGGCGGTCTCGTTCTCGGCCTCGCGACGGCGCCGCCGGGCAGCGGCGCCCCGCTGCACGTGCACGAGGCCGAGGACGAGGTCTTCATCATCGTCGAGGGACGCTACCGCATCACGATCGACGGCACGACCCGTGACGCGGGGCCGGGGGCCGTGGTCTATCTGCCGCGCGGATCGGTGCACGCCTTTCAGGTGCTGGGGCCCGAGACCGGCCGCCACTGGGTGATGGTGACGCCGAGCGGATTCGAGCGATTCTACGCGAGCGCGGCCGAGGTCTTCGCGGCGCCGGGCCCGCCGGACCGGGCGCGGCTCGAGGCGATCAGCGCGGAGCATCGCGTGGCGTTCGTGGCTGCCGGCGCCGCGGGGCACGGGTGAGGCTCGCGGGAGCGGTGCTGCTCACCCTTCTCGCGGCCTGTGGCGGCGGCGACCTCTCGGGGCCCGCCGGCGACGCCCTGCCCGCCGCAGACGTCACCGGCACGTGGACCGCCACGCTGGCGAACGCCGCCTGCGCTGGCGGCGCGCCCGTCACCTTCCTCGTGACCGGCACCGACGACGATGTGCAGCCCTTCGGCTCGCTCACCTTCACGTCGACCTGGTCCACCGCCGCCGCGAGCGGGACGCTGTACGGCACCTTCAACCTGCGAACGCGAGTCGTGTCGCTCCGGTTCTTTCCCGTGGTGGAGAGCGGCCAGGCCGCGGCGTTCGACGGGCTGCTGGACGACACCCTCGTGCTCGCGGGCGACTGGAGCGACCCCTATGCGACGCTCAGCCCGCTCTTCGGCGATAGCCCCTGCACGACCACCGCGACCGCCGCGCGCACCGCGCCGGGCGGCTGACACGATGCGTCCGGGGGCCCGCGCCGGCCTCTTCACACTCGCGCTCGCCGCCGCGCTCGCGGTCCACCCCACCGCGCCCGCCGCCGCGCAGCGAGCCCGCCCCGCGTTCGCGCGCTGGACTCCCGCCGCCACGGCGCGGGCGCCCGCAGCGTCCGTTCCCGACAGCGTGCGTCGCGTCGCGCACTATCGCCACTGGCACTACGCGGCGTGGGCGGCCGGCGTGGGTGCGGTCGCGGGTCTCATCGCGGGCGCCGCGCTGCCGATGGACTGCGCCGACTGCGATCCTCCCTCCCGCGGCACCGTCGTGCTCCTCGCCGGCGGTGCCGGCGGCGCCGCCGGAGGGATACTCGGCTTCCTCTGGGGCCTCGGCAGTCCAACCTACGAGACGCTGTCCCCGGCCGGCTCCCCGCCGTAGCTTCAACCACCCCCACAATCCGGGATACACCGATGCAGCTCCGGCTCTCCGGCCCGCGCAGCCTGGCCATGGCCACGCTCGCCGCGCTCTTCGCGTGGTGGCTGAGCAACAACCAGGTCGCCGAGATCGCCCACTACCGCTCCCTCTCGCATCAGGCGCTGCTGGACGAGCTCAGCGCCGCAAAGGGCGGTCAGTTCACCGCGAATGCGCTGGGCGCGATCTTCATGGTCGGCATGGTCGTGTTCGGCGTGGACCTTCTCACCTACTTCTACGAGCGGATCTGGAGCCGGATCGAAGGGCGGGCAGCCCCGCCGCCCTCTCCGACCGGAAGCGTCCCGGTGCCGTGACGCTCGAGCTGGCCGGGGCGCCGTGGTCGGCGCTCGCCGAGCTGGCCGGGGTGCCGACCGCGTTTCGCGTGGATTGCGTCGTCGACGCCACGCGGGACGGCGAGGGCGGCGCTCAGCTGATCGAGCGTCCGGTGCCGGCGCCCTGGGTCAAGGACTACGACGCCCTCGATGGCGGGCCGCTCGCCTGGCCCGGCCAGCTCGATCTCTCGCGGGGCGCCCTCATCCTGGCTCGGGAGGAGGGTGCGTGCGTGGGCGGCGCCGCCATCCTGCTCGACGTGCCCGACTTCGACCTCTTCGAGGGTCGGGACGACGCGGCCCTGCTGCACGATCTCCGCGTACACCCCGCGCATCGCCGCCGCGGGTTCGGGCGCGCGCTGCTCGGCGCGGCGGCGGCCTGGGCGGCATCACGCGGGGCGCGGGTGCTCGTCATCGAGACACAGGACGTGAACGTCGCGGGCTGCCGCCTCTACGCCGCGGCGGGCGCCCGCCTTCGCCGCGTGGACCCCGGCGCCTACCCCGCCCTGCCCGCCGAGACCCGCATCGTCTGGGAGCTCGACCTGCCGGCCTGAGGTGGCGCGGTGCCCTCCTTTGGGGCACCTTTGCCGGGAACGACCAACCCCGCGGAGACAATGGCATGCCGATTCAGCTTCACCCGGGCGGTCTCCGTCGTGGCAAGCGGCGAGACGCAGCAGGAGATCGATCACTGCCGGCTCCGGAACGCCTGACATGACCGTCCCCACTCCTCCCCCGCTCCGCGCCGTCCGCACCGCGTGCCTCACGGCGGCGGGCTGGATCCACGGCCACTTCCATCTGCCGCTGCAGCAGAGCTTCAGCGACTACCTGCAGCACTCGGGCACGTTCATCCCGATGACCGACGCGCTCCTGCCGGGTGAGTCGGATGCGCGCGCCTTCTTCGCGGTGCATCGGGACGACATCCGGCTGGTCGCGCCCGATCCGGGCGACGCGCAGATCGAGACGATCACCGGCCGGGGGTTCACTTCGCCGTGGAGCGTCACCTGCCTCCTGCCCGACGGGCTGCTCGAGGGGCAGATCGACTTCCTCACCAACCAGCGGCTCTCCGATCACCTGCGCGTGGCCCGCGGCTACCTCATGGTGCGCGAAGCGGTCTGGCAGCCCCGGGCCGAGGGCGCCGACGCGCCGGGCGACGGGCCCACGCCGGTGATGCTGGTGAACATCGCCCGGCTGGTCGGGATCGCCGAGGCGACGGCGCAACGGGGCCACGGCCATCCCGGGCGCTATCACACCACCGCCGCGGATTACGAGGTGGGCTGATGCAGCAGATCAAGGGAGCGGTGCTCAAATCGAGGCTCGGCTTCGTGGAGGAGCACTTCGGGGCGGCCGGACTGCAGCGCGTCCTCGAGAGCCTCCCGCCCGACGACCAGCGCGCGCTCCGCATGGTGTTCACGTCGAACTGGTATCCCTTCGAGCTGGGGAAGCGGCTGGACGACGCGATCGTCCGCGTCCTCGCCGGCGGGAAGCCGGAGTTCTTCGAGAAGCTGGGTGAAGCGTCGGCGGCCAAGAATCTCGCCACGGTACACGCCGGCTACGTGACGAAGGGCAACCCGCAGGCCTTCCTCGCGAAGGCGCCGGCGATCTACGGCATGTACTACGAGACCGGCCGCCGTGAATACCAGCAGACGGGCGACCGCTCCGCCGTCATCACGACGCACGACGCCGAGACCTTCAGCGCTCCCGACTGCCTCACGGTGGTGGGGTGGTACCGGAAGGGGCTCGAGATGTGCGGCGCGGAGCGGGTGAAGATCGTCGAGACGGAGTGCCGCGCGCGCGGCGGGAAGGTCTGCCGCTACGAGGTGAGCTGGGGCTGATCATGCGCGCCGTGCGGGAAGCCGCGCGCTTCCTCCTGCTGGCCGCGGTGTACTACGCCGCGGCGCGCATCGGGCTCCGCTACGCGACGATCGGGCAGAGCATCTCGCTGCTCTGGCCCGCGACCGGCGTCGCGATCGCCGGGCTCGTGCTGCTGGGCCCGCGCGCCTGGCCGGCCATCACGGCCGGCGCCTTCCTCGCCAACCTCGACACCGCCGTCCCCATCGCGGCGGCCGCCGGGATCGCCGCCGGCAACACCATCGAGGCACTCCTCGGCGCCGCGATCCTCCGCCGGCGGGCGGGCGCGCAGCCGGCCCTGCACACCCTTCCCCAGGTCCGCGCACTCCTCACCGCGGCGCCGCTCGCGGCGCTCGCGGCCGCGGTCATCGGCGTCCTCACCTTGCGCCTCACCGGCGTGCTGCCGGCCGGCGGGCTCCCCGGCGCCCTCGGCGTCTGGTGGGCCGGCGATGCGCTGGGCGCCCTCGTCGTGGCACCGGCGATCCTCACCTGGGCGCTGCCCGCTCCCGACCGGCACGACACCCGGCGCGTGCTCGAGGTCGCGGCCATCTGCGTCGGCGCCGCCCTCGCGATCGAGATCGGCCTCGCGCGCGTGACCGACATCTCCTTCCTCCGGCGGGTGGACTACCAGTACCTGCTCTTCCCCGTCGTGATCTGGGCGGCGCTCCGCTTCGGCACGCGCGGCGCCGCGCTCATGACGGCGACCACCGCGGCGGTCGCGACCTTCATCACCGTCCGCGGCGGCGGCCCCTTCGTCGGCGAGAGCCGCCCCGCCACCGTCGTCGCGCTGTCCATCTATCTCGCCACCGTCGCCCTCACCGGGCTCATCCTCGCCGCCGTCATCACCCACGAGCGGAACCGCGCGACCGATGCCCTCTCCCGGAGCGACCGCCGGCTCGCGCTCGCGCTCGAGGCGGCGCGGATGGGGAGCTGGTACTGGTCGGTGGACGGCGACACGCTGAGCTGGGACGAGCATCTGCGCCGGCTCTACGGCCTCGGCTCCGACGACGTGGTCACCGGCTACGAGCAGTTCCTCGCGCGGGTCCATCCCGACGACCGGGGCTTCGTGGAGCAGGCGGTCTGCGACGCGCTCGGGAACGGCGGGCAGCTGGACTACGAGTTCCGCGTCCTCGTGGACGGCCAGACCCGCATCATCGCCGACCGCGGCCAGGTCGTCTGCGACGCCGAGGGCCGGCCGCGATACGTCACCGGCGTCTGCATGGATGTGACCGAGCGCCGGCGCGCGGACGAACAGCTCCGGCAGGCGCACCGGATGGAATCGGTGGGCCGCCTCGCCGGCGGCGTGGCGCACGAGGCCAACAACCAGATGAGCGTGGTGCTCGGCGCCACCCACTTCCTGCTCCGGCGGAACGACCTGCCCCCCGACGCGCGCGCCGACGTCGAGCAGATCCGGAACGCGGCGGAGCGTACGGCGTCGGTCACGGCGCAACTCCTGGCGTTCAGCCGCCGGCAGGTGCTCCGGCCGAGCCGCGTCGTGCTCAACGACATCGTGCGCGGCTGGGAATCGGTGGTTCGTCGCGTCATGGGTGAGGACATCACCATCGCCCTCGGCCTGGATCCGGCGGCGGGAGCGGTCACCGCCGACGCGGGCCAGCTGCAGCAGGTGCTGCTCAACCTCGCCCTCAACGCGCGCGACGCGATGCCCAAGGGCGGCCACCTCAGCATCGAGACCTCCGCCGCCGACCTGGGCGAGGGCTACGCGGCGATGCATCCCGGCGTCCCGGTCCGCCCCGGCCGCTACGCGCTCCTCGCCGTGAGCGACAGCGGTCACGGCATGTCGCGAGAGACGCTGGAGCAGGTCTTCGAGCCGTTCTTCACCACCCGGCCGGTGGGCCAGGGCACCGGCCTCGGCCTCTCGACCGTGTACGGGATCGTGAAGCAGTCCGACGGCTACGTGTGGGCCTACAGCGAGGTCGACCAGGGCACGACGATCAAGGTCTACCTGCCGCAGACGACCGTGGACGCCCCGCCCGCCGCCGCGTCCGGACCCGAGCCGCCCCCCGCGAGCGGCACGGTGCTCGTGGTCGAGGACGACGACCTGGTACGCCAGCTCACCGCCCGCGCGCTCGCGGAGGTGGGCTATCAGGTGCTCGAGGCGGCGGGCGCGGAGGCGGCGCTCACGATCCTGGAGGACCGGAGCCGCGCCGTGGACATCGTGATCACCGACGTGGTGATGCCGGGGATCAGCGGGCGGGACCTGGCACGGCGCGTCCGGGCGATCCGGCCGACCCTGCCCGTCGTCTTTACGTCGGGATACACCGATGGAGAGATCGTCCGGCGCGGACTGCTCGACCCCGCCGACGCGTTCCTGCAGAAGCCCTACACCCCCACCACACTCGCCGAATTCCTCCGCGCGCGTCTCCGCGCGGACCTGCCCGGCTGACCCGCGCCCGTCAGGGCGCGAGCCGCTCGATCACCCAGCCCTCGCCGTCCCGGCGGTAGCGGATGCGATCGTGCAGGCGGTCGGCGCCGCCCTGCCACAGCTCGATCGCATCGGGCCGGACGCGATACCCGCCCCACTCCGGCGGGACCGGGATCTCGTCGCCCCGGAATCGTGCGGTGGCGGCCGCGATCTCGCGCTCGAGGGACGCGCGGTCGGGAATCACGCGGCTCTGCGCCGACGCCCAGGCACCGATCCGGCTGCCCAGCGGCCGCGACATGAAGTATGCCGCCGTCTCCTCGCGCGACACGCGCTCCACCGTCCCCGTCACCCGCACCTGCCGCTCCAGCTCCGGCCAGTACAGCACGAGCGCCGCGCGGGGATTGGCCGCGAGCTCGCTGCCCTTCCGGCTGTCATAATGGGTATAGAAAACGAAACCGCGCGCATCGAGCCCCTTGAGGAGCACCATGCGCGCGGAGGGGGCGCCGTCGGCCGTCGCGGTCGCGAGCGTCATCGCGGTGGGCTCGAGCGCCTCCGCCTCGATCGCCTGGTCGAGCCAGCGGGACACTTCCGCCACCGGGTCGGGGCCGACGTCGCGCTCGTCGAGGCGCGCCCGCCGGTAATCGCGTCGGAGGTCGGCGAGAGACATGCCGTTAAGATAAGGAGATGCTCGCTGCCCTGCTCACCGCTCTCGTCGCCCTGCCCTCCCCGGGCGATCACCCGCGCACGATTCACGTGGGCGGCGTCGAGCGCCACTACGTGCTGCACATCCCGCGACCCGCGCGCCGGGGTCCGCTCGCGCTCGTGGTACTGCTGCACGGCGCGGGCGGCAGCGGGCGCCGGGTGGCCGCCAGCACCGGCTTCAGCGCCGAGGCCGACCGCCGCGGATTCGTGGCGGTCTACCCCGACGGACTCGACGGCGTCTGGGGTGACGACGCGCCGTTCATCCGCGCAATGCTCGACAGCGTCGCCCATGAGGTGCGGGTGGACCCTGATCGCCGCTACGCCGCCGGCATCTCCAACGGCGCCATGTTCGTCCACCGGCTCGGCTGCGAGCTGCCGGGAACGTTCGCGGCGATCGCGGCCGTCGCGGGCGGAATGCAGGACGAGACCGCGGCCGCGTGCGGAACAGCGTCGAGCCTATCCTTCATCGCCTTCAACGGCACCACCGACCGCCTGATCCCCTTCGACGGCGGCGACGGGCGGCTCTCCGCGACGGAGAGCGCGGCGCACTGGGCGCGCACCGACGGCTGCGGCGCGCCGCTCGATCCCGTTCCCATCGCCGACCGCGCGCCGCACGACGGCACGCGCGTGCGCCGCACCACCTGGACCGGCTGCCCGCCGGGAACCGCGGTCGTGCTCTACGCCGTCGGTGGCGGCGGACACACCTGGCCCGGCACCTGGGCCACGCGCCTCCGCATTCTGGGGCGTACCACGCGGGACGTGAGCGCCACCCGCGTCATCGCCGCCTTCTTCCTCGCGCATCCGCGCCCGGCGCGATGAGCTTCCGGGTCCGCGCCCTCCTCTTTCTCGCGGGCGCCGTCGCCTTCTTCGTCATGGTGCTGCAGGCGGGGCCGCGCACGATCGCCGCGAGCGTGGTCGCGGCCGGCTGGTCGCTGGCCGCCGTGATCGCGCTCTACGGCGTGGTGCAGCTCTGCTACGCCGCCGCGTGGCAGACGGTGATGGGCGCGGAGCCGGTGCATCCGCCCTTCCTTCGCACCTACGTCGTCACCGTCTCCACCCTGGCCCTCAACTTCATCACGCCGTTCCTCCAGGCCGGCGGTGAGCCGTTCCGCATCGCCTCCGCCGCCGCGTGGCTGGGCCGCCGGCGCGCCGCGGGCTCGGTCATGCTCTACACGATGCTGCACGCGCTGAGCTCCCTCCTCCTCTGGCTCAGCGCGCTCGGCGTGGCGCTGTTTATCTTCCCGCACCGCCCGCTCGTGATGGCGACGATCGGCGCGCTCATGCTCGGCGTGCTCGTGCTGGGCGCGGCGGTCTTCTCCGGCCATCACGGCGGCGTGCTCGGGCGCGTGCTCGGCCTGGTGGCCCGGCTCCCGCTGGTGCGGCGGCTTTCGCCCCGGCTGGAGCGGCACCGCGAGAGTCTCGAGGACGTGGACCGCCAGATCATGGCGTTCCACCGCCGGGCGCCGGGCCGGTTCCTCGCGGCGCTGCTGGTGGATTTCCTGGGACGGGTGATCGGGGTGGGAGAGTTCTGGCTCATCTGTCACGCCATCGGCGTGCCGGTGACGTTCGTGCAGTCGTACCTGATCGGCGGGCTCCTGGCGCTCGCGATCAACGCATCGTTCTTCGTCCCCTTCGAGCTGGGCTCGCGCGAGACGGCGCTCTACTTCATCTACCACTTCACGGGGCTCGCCCCCGAGCTGGGCGTCGCGACGTCGGTGGTGACCCGGGTGCGCGAGCTCGCGTGGGTGGCGATCGGCGTGGGACTCGTGTGGGCCGCCGGGCGCCGCGATACCGGCTCGCCGCCCGGCGCTACGGCCGCTCGATAGGGAGCCCCACCGCGTTCCCCCATTCGGTCCACGACCCGTCGTAGTTCCGCACGTTGCCGAAGCCCAGCAGGTAGGTCAGCGCGAACCAGGTGTGCGACGAGCGCTCGCCGATCCGGCAGTAGACGATGGTCTCGTCGGCTGGGCGGAGCGAATTGTCGCGCTGGTAGAGCGCCCGGAGCTCGTCGGCGGAGCGGAAGGCGTGGGTCGCGGGATCCACCGCCTTGCCCCACGGGATGCTCCGCGCGCCGGGAATGTGCCCGCCCCGGAGCGCGCCCTCGCTCGGGTACTCCGGCATGTGGAGCCGCTCGCCCCGGAACTCCTCGGGACTCCGGACATCCACGAGCGGGCCCTGCCGGTTCACGTGCGCGAGTACCTCGTCGCGGAAGGCGCGGAGCGCGCGATCGTCGCGCGGTCCCACCGTCACGTTGCCGCGCGGGTGCTCCGGCCGGTCGGTCACGAGGGGCCGGCCCTCCTCCTCCCAGCGGGCGCGGCCGCCGTCCATGATGCGGAGCCGCGTGAGGCCGAAGAGGCGGAAGACCCAGAAGGTGTAGGTGGCCCACCAGTTGTTGCGGTCGCCGTAGAGGACGATCGTGGTGTCGCCGTTCACGCCCTTCTCGCGGAGCAGCGTCTCGAGCCGCTCGCGGCCGACGTAGTCGCGGACCAGCGGGTCGTTGAGCTCCGTCACCCAGTCGATCTTCACCGCGCCCGGGATGTGACCCACGTCGTAGAGGAGGAGGTCCTCGTCCGACTCCATGATCCGCACGGCGGGATCGTCGAGATGCGCGGCGACCCAGTCGGTCGAGACCAGCACCTCGGGATGGGCGTAGCCGCGCGACTCGATCGGCGTGACGGCGGCGAGACCGGGGCTCCGTGCCATGTTGACTCTCCGTGATGGGCGGCGGCGAACGGGCTACAGCGTGAGCACGTCGGCGAAGCGCTCGGGCTGGTCGAGGATCCGCCCGGTGCCGCGCACCACGCAGGTGAGCGGATCCTCGGCGATCCGGACCGGCAACCCCACCTCGTGGGCGATCAGGAGGTCGAGCCCGCGGATGAGCGCGCCGCCGCCGGTGAGCAGGATGCCGCGGTCCACCAGATCGGAGGCCAGCTCCGGCGGCGTCACCTCGAGGGCACGGCGCACCGCGTTCACGATCCGGAGAATGGGCTCCTGGATCGCCTCGCGGATCTCCTCGGAGCGCACGTGTACCGTCCGCGGGAGACCGGAGACGAGGTCGCGTCCCTTCACCTCCATCGCCAGCTCCTGCTCCAGCGCCACCGCCGAGCCGATCCGGATCTTCACCATCTCCGCGGTGGCATCGCCGATGAGGAGATTGTAGCTCTTCCGCATGAACTGGAGGATGGTGCGGTCCAGCTCGTCGCCGGCCACGCGGATGGAGGCGTCGGCCACGATGCCGGAGAGGGCGATGACCGCGATCTCGGTGGTGCCGCCGCCGATGTCGATCACCATGCTGCCCGATGGGGCGTCCACCGGCAGCCCCACGCCGATCGCCGCCGCCATCGGCTCCGCCACCATCCGCACGTCCTTGACGCCGGCGCTGCGGGCGGAGTCGCGGACGGCGCGCCGCTCGACCTCGGTGATGCACGACGGCACGCTCACGATGAGCCGCGGCTTCACCCGGAGAAACCGCCGGCTGATCACCGTCCGCAGAAAATGCCGCAGCATCTTCTCGGCCACGGCGAAGTTGGCGATCACGCCGTCCTTGAGCGGCCGCACCGCGAGGATCCCCTCGGGGGTGCGGCCGAGCATGCGCTTGGCCTCGAGGCCGATCGACTTGACGGCGCCGGTCAGCGTCTCGACCGCGGCGACCGACGGCTCGTCCAGCACGACACCTTCGCCCTTCACCAGCACCAGCGTATTCGCCGTGCCGAGATCGACGGCGATCTCATAGGCCGGCAGCCACAACGGTCGCTTCACGGGTATATGCACTCATGCGCGGGACGGACGGAACCGGGGATGCGGCGGCCGGTGAGGGCCGTGCTGCAATATGGGGGCGTGGCATGGCGGTGTGTACCGGCAGGATTTATCGTGACGGAATGATCGGCTTCCACGGCTCGGCCTGGCACGCCACGGCGGCGGAACACGCACCGGTGTCGCCGGCGGACCTGCCGGCCTATCTCGACCACGCGATGACGCATACCCGGGCGGAGGGGGGACGCTTCAACCCGCCGGGCGAGTTCGGGGCGATCTACCTGGCACTCGACGAGCGGACGGCGCGGCAGGAGAGCGATGCGCCGGAGGTGATCCTCGAGCTGGACGTGACCCTCTCGCACATCTGCGACCTCACCCGCCCCGACGAGCGCGCGCGCTGCGGGCTCACTCCCGAGGAGCTCTGCGCGGGACACCACGGCCCCTGCCAGCGCGCGGGCCGCGCCCTCCGCGAGGCCGGCTACGAGGGGGTGCGCTACCCCTCCGCCGCCGGCGACGGCGTCAACCTCGCGGTGTTCCGCGACCGGCTCCGCGAGGGAGCGTCACTCCGACTCGCGGGCGCGGGCAGGGTCAGAGACGGAACAGATAGCTGAGCTTGGCGAAGAAGCTGTCGCTGGTGCGGGTGAGGTTCGAGAACCGGAAGGCGCCGGCGTCGGTCATGTCGCTCCCGTAGCCCAGGAAGAGGACGGTCCCGGGCACCGGCTGGTAGCTCACCAGCACGTCGGCATGGAAGAAGTTGCTGCTGGACGCGGCGGAGCGCTCGAGGCCGTCCGGGCCCGCGAGGAGAATGGGCGCGCCGGTCCGCGAGTCGTCGCGAAGCGAATCGGTCTTCTGCTGCACGTACTGCCCCACCACCCGGACGAAGAGCGGCCGCGCGAGCTGGTACTCCAGCTTGAGGCGCGGGATCCGCCCCACGTTCACCAGCGACCCGTCCGTCCGCCGGTTCACCTGCTGCCAGTTGTAGCTGAAGTCGGCGCGCAGGCGGTCGGTGGGCCGGTAGCTCACGTTGAGCCCCGAGTAGATGAGGCTGGCGGACGCCCATTCGAAGAAGTTCTCGTCGTGGCCGTAGAGGAAGAAGCCGTTCGCGCTGAAGTGCTTCCACGCGGGCGTCCCGACCTGGATGATGAACTCGGAGTTGGGGATCGTCGGCTGCCCGGTGAACGGGATGGTGTCGAGCCCGCCGCCCGCGCGCGCCACCTCCAGCCGGTAGTCGGCGAAGAGCGCCGAGTCGTAGCCGAACGACTCGAGGAAGTAGCCGCCGCCGACGGCCCAGCCGCCCTTGAGGCCGAAGTTCGCGTTGAAGTGCAGCTTCCGGTCCTGGATGTTCCGGCCGTGGATGAAGTTCTGGTACTGCCAGATCCCGTCCACCACGATGTCGCCCGTGAACCGCTCGATGAAGGCGCCCTGTTTGCCGTAGATAGTGTAGCTCGGATCGACGTAGGCGTGCACGATGCCCGCGCGGCTGATGAATCCGCTCTGCGATTGGAAATCGTCGGCGATCGCGCCGATGGAGCCGGTGAAGCCGACGGCGCGCCCGCGCCGGGAGACCTGCGCGAGCCAGAGCGGCGCCGT
Organism: Gemmatimonadales bacterium; assembly: GCA_025935995.1. Classification (GTDB taxonomy): domain Bacteria; phylum Gemmatimonadota; class Gemmatimonadetes; order Gemmatimonadales; family GWC2-71-9; genus JAICUF01. Next base: position 2,944 of record JAICUF010000034.1, on the reverse strand, counting down.
GCTGGTGACGCCGTTCGTCCGCGTCCGGCTCCCGGCGAGCTGGAAGTTGACGCTGTAGATCCCCCCGAACACGATGCGCCCGTCCACGTCGGCCACGCGGTTGTAGTTGGCGCCGTCCACCCGGTCGGTGTAGGCGAAGCCGATCCGCGAGGTGGAGCCGATGTCGCGCACGGCGCGCACGATGTTGAAGACGGGATGGCTGCCGGTGGCCGACGCGAAGTCCTCGTCCACGGCGGAGAGGAGCCCGACGTTGGTGCCGAAGCTCTTGCCCGCGAGCTTCACCGCCGCCACGGGCTGCACGATGCGGCGGGTGTAGATCAGGTTGTTGGGAACCTGGAACAGCTCGCTGCCCTCGAGAAAGAACGGCCGCTTCTCGGCGAAGAAGAGCGCCTGGCGCGGATCGAAGGCCAACTGGCCCGCGTCCGACTCCACCTGCGAGAAGTCGGGCTTCACGGTGCCGTTGAGGGTGAGGTTGTTGGTGATCCCCCAGCGCACGTTGCCGCCGAACTGGGGATTGCCCCAGTCGTGCTCGAAGCCGCCGGCGCCGGGCGTGCCGGAGACCTTGCCGGTGGCTTCAGGGTTCAGGTCCACGACGAGCCCGCGGCGGAGATCGGTGAGCCCGGTCAGCGTGCCGGCCTGGCCGATGAAGCTCGCCGCCGCCCGGCGCGCCGGGGCCCACGAGTCCTCGAAGCCCGAGTGTTTCACCTGCCGCACGATGTTGAGATCCCATTTCTGCTCGTGCGCCGGCTGGTAGCGGAGGCTCTTGAACGGCACCCGCACCTCGACCTCGTAGCCCCAGGGCGTCACGTGGCCCTTCGACTGGAAGACGTAGTCGGGACTCAGGTCGGCCTGCTCGCGGCCGACGACGGCGCCCCCGATGAAGCCGCCGGCGCCGGTGTTCCGCCCCTCCACGATGGACCCGTCACCCTGCACGCCCAGCGGATTCACGGCGAACATCAGCGCCTGACGCCCATCGTGAAAGGTGCCGAGGAGGATCTGGATGTTGTCGTCGGCGAACATGTGGTCGCGGTCGGCGAGCGTGGCGCTCGGCGCGCCGTGGCTCTCGAAGGCGCGGATGCCGAAGTGGATCGCCGTCGGTGAGTACCAGACCAGCACCTGGGTGCTGTCGGCGGCGGGCACGCCGTCGTTGGGCGCGTACTGCGAGAAGCCGGTGAGCAGGGCCGCGCTCGCCCACACCGGCTCGTCCAGCGACCCGTCGATCGTGGCGTCCGCCTCGATCCGGGGGATGCGGACCTCGAGGCGGCCGGCACGCCCGGCATAGATCCGGGAGCTGTCGGGGGCGGCATCGGGCGCGGGCACGGGCGCGCCGGCCTGGAGGAGCAGGAGCAGGGAGAGCAGCATCGATGGGTCAGGGGTCGAGGGGAACGCGCGGCCGGAAACGACGGGGCCCCATCCCAGTTACGAGGAATGGGGCCCGGCGGGTTTCGGATCCGGCGGTCAGGGCGCGGCCGGCCGGCAGATCACGCTGTCAACCACCGAGGGCACGCCCACCGTCAGCTCGCACACGGTGGCGGAGCCTTCCTTCCGCGCGGTGGCGTGCCAGGCGACGGAATCGGCGCGATCCACTTCGCGTGCGATGCCGGCGGCCGCCGAGAGGTCGAGGCTGTCGAGCCGCGTCGTGAAGCTCCGGGTGCGGCCGTGATGGCGCGCTTCGGCGTCGCGGAGGTTGACGAGCGCCGACCGGAGCGGGGCCACCGCGGGATCGGGCGGCGGACCCTTGGGACGCCCATGCCTCAGCCCGAGGACGATCACCGCGATGAGGGCGCCGAGCACCAGCATGTTGAGCAGTTCGGGCAGGGTGAATCCCGCGCGGGCGGATCGGGCCGGCATGCGAGCCTCGGGTAGTGGATCGCGGAAAGATAGCCGGCCGTGGCCGGATCGCCCGGGGGCGCCCATACTTGGGTCATGCTCTGGGTCACCGGGCGGCAGCCGCACGTGGACGGCGCCGCCAGCGCATGGCTGCTCCGCCGCTTCGTGGATCCGGCGGCGACCTTCGCCTTTGCCGCCGATCTCGACGAGGTCCTCGAGCTGGGCGGCACGCCCTTCGACATGCCCGCCGTGGAGCTCGGACGCCGCGAGGAGCGGTGCGCCTTCGAGAGCATCCTGCTCAAGTACGGCCTCGACGACGACGCCCTCGACGAGCTGGCCGCGCTGGTGCACGACGCCGAGCTGGACGACGGGATGTACGCCACGGCGGAGGCGCCGGGACTCGACGCGGTGATGAACGGCCTCCGCGCCACCCATGCCGATCCCGGCGCCTTCATCTCGGCCGCGGAGCCGGTGATCGAGGGACTCTACGCCTGGTTCAGGCGACTGGAGGAAGAGTGAACGCCGGACGTCTCGCGCTCGCCGCGCTGGCACTCGTCGCCCCTCCGCTCGCGTCCCAGACGGCGAAGCCCGACCGCGCACTGCAGCGCGCCATCGAGTCGGCGGTGGCGGGATTCCACGGCAAGGTCGGCGTCTACGTGCAGCACCTCCGCTCCGGCCGCACCGCCGCGATCGACGCCGACAGCGTCTTTCCCACCGCCAGCATGATCAAGGTGCCGATCCTCCTCGCCACCTTCGACGCCATCCGGCGCGGCGCGCTCCGCTACGACGACTCGCTCCTCTACCGCGACTCGCTCATGTATCCCGGCGGCGACATCCTCGGCATGGCGAAGGACAGCTCGCGGATCGACCTGAGCCGCGTCATCATGCTCATGATCACGATGAGCGACAACACGGCGGCCCTCTGGCTGCAGCAACTGGCCGGCACCGGCACGGCGATCAACGACTGGCTCGCGGGACACGGCTTCGACTCGACGCGCATGAACTCGCGCACGCCGGGCCGGCACGGAAACTGGGAGCAGTACGGCTGGGGCCAGACCACGCCGCGCGAGATCGCGCGGCTCCTCACCATGATCCGGCGGGAGGAGGCGGTGAG
>JAICUF010000187.1 GCA_025935995.1 Gemmatimonadales bacterium | reverse complement strand
GCTGCGGCGCTGGTGGACCGCCGCCGACATGACCCGCTTCCTCGCGCTCGCCGAGCCCCTCGCGCGGCAGTTCTCCGGCTACGAGCCCGTGCCGGGCGTGCACGTGAACGGCACGACGACGCTGACCGAGAACGTGGCGGACCTCGCGGGCCTCGTCGCCGCCTTCGACGCCTGGCGCGCGACGCTCGGCCCCAGGGCCGCCGATCGCGAGTACGTCCGCCGGCAGGATCGCGAGTTCTTCATCGGCTACGCGCGAAGCTGGCGCGCCGCGGTCACCGACAGCGCGCTCCGGGCCCAGCTGGCCGGCGACATCCACGCACCGGACCGGTACCGCGTCGCAACGGTGCGGAACCTCGATGCGTGGTACGACGCCTTCGGCGTCGGGCCGGGGCAGGCGCTGTACCTGCCGCCCGAAGCGCGCGTGAGGATCTGGTAGCCATGCGGGTCACGGTGTGCGAGCTGCCGCACGAGCCGGGCGCGCGCTCCCGCGCGTGGGCAGCGCTCCGCGAGCACACGGCGCGGCACCGGTCGGAGCTTGTGCTGCTCCCGGAATTCGCGTTCGTCGGGCCGGTGTGGGAAGGCGAGGCCTTCGATCCCGGTCGCTGGGCCGCCGCGCTCGCCGAGAGCGACGCGGGGCTGGAGCGCATGGGTGAGCTGCACGCGGCCTACGTGGTCGGCGCCCGGCCAGCTACGATCGCGGGACGGCCCTTCAACCAGGGCTTTCTCTGGTCCGCCGGCGGCGGCGTCACGCCGCTCCGCCGCAAGTACTACATCCCCGACGACCCGGGCGGCCACGAGGCGCGCTGGTTCGACCGGGGCGATGCAGCCTTTCCCGTCTTCCAGGCCGGAGCCCTGACCTTCGGGCTCAACATCTGTACCGAGATGTGGGCGCTCGATACCTACGGCGGCTACGCGGCCGAGGGAGTGCACGCCGTCCTGTCGCCGCGCGCGACGGCGGCGGCAACGACGGCGCGATGGCTGTCGGTGGGTGTGGTCGCCGCGGTACGGTCGGGCGCGTTCTGCCTGTCGTCGAACCGTGTGGACGCTGCGGGAGTGTGCGGCGGAGTGGGCTGGATCATCAGCCCGGAGGGACGCATTCTGGCGACCACCAGCCCGGCCGCGCCCTTCGTGACGATGGACCTCGATCTCGCCGCGCCCGCCGCGGCTCGGCTCGGCTATCCCTGCGCGGTGCTTCGCGACTGACCGGCTACGGTTTCCCGCGCTGGTCGGTGTAGACCGAATCCAGCACCCGGGCGTAGACGGCGAGCGACGGCAGGCCCACCCGCGCGCGTCGCTCATCCACGTGAGCGGAATCCGCGATCGGCGCGAACACCATTTTTCCGTTCACCAGCGAGGCCTGCGTGCCGTAGCGCTGCGGCTCCCCGCGGTGCACGGCGATCCGGTCGGTGAGGAGCGCCACCTGCTGCCAGGGGAGCGTGCCCTCATTCGCCGCGCGCTCGAGCTCGGGCAGCACCCGCGCCTGGAATGCGGTGTCCTGGTCGGCGTGCTGCACCAGGAGGAACGCCGCCTCCAGCGCCTCGGCGCCGACCCGCGCGCGCGACGGCCATCCGCTCCGCGCCACGATCCCCTTGAGCCACGCCGTGTTCGACGCGTCCACCGCGTTCATCCGCGCCACGGTCAGGGAATCGAGCGGCCGGCCGGACTGGAGCCGCGCCACGAACGTGTCGCGGATCGCCTGATCGGCGCGCACGCGCTCGAGGAGCTCGCGCTCGAGCGCGGTATCGCGCGCGGCGACGGTGGACGGCAGATCGGCGCCGCCGCGCGGCGTGGCGCCGCAGGCGACCGAGAGACAGAGCAGGGCTGGAAGAAAACGCACTTGAGTCCCCCGTTCAGCGCCGCACGATCCCGATCACGCTGCCCGAATTGCAGTCCACCCGCAGCAGCTCGTTCGGCTCCATTCCGTAGCGGCCGGCCGGCGCGACGTAGTCGCCGCGCGGGCTGACGGCGCGCTCGAGCCGCAGCTCGGTGCCGTCGCGCGGGTCGCGGAGCGGAGAGGTGCAGCCGCTGCCGCTGATGGTGTCGCCCGGCGTCACGCGCGCCATGGGCGCCACCGGCTCGAAGCGCGCCGGAATGTCCTGCGCGGCGCGGGCCGCGCTGTCCGCCGGAAAGCTGCCGCCCTGGCCGAGCGCGCAGGCGGCGAGCGTCGCGGCGACGGCGGCCGAACGGAGCGCCTTGCGCCCGAGCGGCCCGGCGGGCCGCCCGCTCATGTGCTGGCTCATGTCGGAATATCGCTCGGACGCCGCCGCGGCCCAAGGATGCATCACCCGGCCTTCCGGCGGCGGCAGCGTCGCCAGTGGCCCTTTGCCGCGCCCTCCCGTAGATTCCGCCGTCCCCCACAGAAAAGCAGCCGCACCCATGGCCGAGCTCCTCCCGCGCGTCCAGCAGGCGCTTTCCGGCAGCCACACGATCGAGCGCGAGCTCGGCGGCGGCGGCATGTCGCGCGTCTTCGTCGCCGATGAGCACCGGCTCGGCCGGAAGGTCGTCGTCAAGCTGCTCTCGCCCGAGCTCGGCGCCGCGCTGTCCACCACCCGCTTCGAGCGGGAGATCCGGGTCGCCGCCTCGCTCCAGCAGGCGAACATCGTCCCCGTCCTCTCCGCCGGCGAGATCGAGGGGCTTCCCTACTACATCATGCCCTTCGTCGAGGGCGAGAGCCTCCGCGCCCGGCTCGGCCGCGGCCCCCTCTCCATCGCCGAGGCGGTGAGCATTCTCCGCGACGTCGCGCGGGCGCTGGTCTACGCCCACGAGCGCGGCGTC
>JAICUF010000008.1 GCA_025935995.1 Gemmatimonadales bacterium | reverse complement strand
GTGGTCTCGAGGCCCTTGGCCTCCTCGACCGTGATCACGCCATCCTTGCCGACCTTCTCCATCGCCTCGGAGATGAGGTTCCCGATCTCGCGGTCGTTGTTGGCGGAGATGGTGCCGACCTGCGCGATCTCCTTCTTGCCGGCCGACGGAACGGACATGTTCTTGAGCTCGGCCACGATGGCCTCGACGGCCTTCTCGATGCCGCGCTTGAGCTCCATCGGGTTCGCGCCGGCGGTCACGTTCTTGAGGCCTTCGCGGAAGATGGCCTGCGCCAGCACGGTGGCGGTGGTGGTGCCGTCACCCGCGAGGTCGCTCGTCTTGGTGGCGACTTCCTTCACCATCTGCGCGCCCATGTTCTCGATCGGGTCGGCGAGCTCGACCTCCTTCGCGACGGTCACGCCGTCCTTGGTGACGGTCGGCGAGCCGAACTTCTTGTCGATGACGACGTTCCGGCCCTTCGGGCCCAGCGTCACCTTGACGGCCTCGGCCAGGGCGTCCACGCCCTTCTTGAGCTTGGCGCGGGCGTCGGTATTGAACATCAGATCCTTCGCAGCCATGTCGCTATCTCCTGTAACGGTGCGGACGCTCAGCCGATCTTGGCGAGGACGTCGGAGGCCTTGATGATGATCACTTCCTCACCATCGAGCGTGAACGGGGTGCCGCTGTACTTTCCGTAGATGACGGTGTCGCCGACCTTCAGGTCCATCGCGACCCGCGTTCCCTTTTCCACCCGGCCCGGCCCGACGGCGATGACTTCGCCCTGGGTCGGCTTTTCCTTGGCGGTATCGGGGATGTACAGGCCGCCGCGCATGGACTCCGCCTCGTCGGTCGGCATGATGACGACACGGTCTTCCATCGGGTGCAGCTTGGTCTTGGGCTTCGCCTTCGTACCAGCGGACATTGCCACCTCCACTGCGTTGTTGAGGGTGTTAACATCAAGTCACTGAATTGATTAGCACTCAGATGCCATGAGTGCCAACTCCCGGCGCGTAAGATAAGAGCGGGACCGCGCGTGTCAAGCGCAACGCATCGCTTGACTTTGCCGGACCCGTTGCCGACCTTCCCGCCCGTTCCCCCCAATCCCTCTTGCGGAGTCTGCAATGCTGGCCCTCGGTCCGCTTCTCGCCCTGACGCTCGCCGGGTCGCCCGGCGGGCCGGCCACGCCGCCGGTCACCGTCACCGTCGACTCGTCCCGCCACGCCGTCACCATCGTCACCGGCCCGTTCGATCTGCCGAACCAGCCGCCGATGGACGAGATGCTGGAGATGGGGCACGCGATGGCGCACAACGCGCCGGTGCAGCGCTTCGTCTGGCCGGTGGACGGCTGGCTCCGCGGCTTCGAGTGGTCCCTCGTGGATGCGCGCGGCAATACGGTGCCGAAGGACGTGATGCACCACATGATCATGGTGAACTTCGACCGGCGCCAGCTGCTCTACGACGCCGCCGAGCGGCTCATGGGCGCCGGCAGCGAGACCGACGACGCGACGGTGCCCCGCACGATCGGCATTCCGCTCTCCGCCGGCTCGCGACTGGGCTTCTACATCAACTGGCACAACTCGACCGGCCGGGACCTCGAAGGAGTCTCGCTCCGCCTCACGCTGCTCTGGACGCCGAAGAACCAGAATCCGCGTCCCGCCAATGCCATGCCGATCTACATGGACGTGAACCTCACGATCGGGGGGACCAACACCTTCGACGTCCCGCCGGGTACGTCGAGCAAGGCCTACGAATTCACGCTCCCCGTCGGCGGGAAGCTGCTCGCGGTGGGCGGCCACCTGCACGACTACGGCACCTCGGTGCGGCTCGAGGACGCGGAGACCGGCAAGGTGCTGACGACGGTGCTCGCGACGCGGACGCCCGACGGCAAGGTGCTGAAGGTGGGGCGCCGGCTCTTCGGGGTGACGGGCGCCGGCCTCACGCTCACGGCGAATCACCGCTATCGGGTCGTCGGGAATTACAACAACCCGACGGGCAAGCTCATTCCGCAGGGCGCCATGGCGCACATGGTCGGCCTCTTCGTGCCCGACGACATGGCGCGCTGGCCCGCGATCAATCCGGATGACCCGACCTTCCGGAAGGACATGGCGGCGCTCAAGGCCGACGAGCACGGCAACGCACTGGTGGCGGACGAGATGCCGATGGATCACGACATGAAGGGCATGGACCACTCGGACCACGGGGCCGCCGCGAAGCCCTGATTCGAGGGGAGCGGATATCACGAGGGCCCCGGCGCGTGCGCCGGGGCCCTTTCGCATTGTCGGTTGAGATCCGTGGGAGAACTTCGTCGGTGCGGAGGATCCGATTGTGCGGTTCGCGTGCCGGGGAGGGCTGCGTTGGCATTGCGGCGCGGGACTCGGGAATCTGGCCAGGCTGCGCATCGGCGCCATGTGGTCGCCAGAGGATGTGGCGGAGCGCATGGGGCTCAATCCTCGTTCGGCCCGCGTCCACGCCGGCCGAGCGTCAGGATGCGCTGTCTCGAAGATGGGCATCGCTCGCGCCCACGGCGTGCCGTGCGAGGCGCACAATCGCGGCCACCGATCGGTCGACGTCCGCCTCCGTGGTCGGCCACGCGATGACGCTCACCCGCATCGCCGTCACCCCGGCCCAGACCGTCGCCCCGCACCAGCACGTTCCCTCCTCCTGAACTGCCGCGATGACGCGCCTCGTCGTCTCGGAATCCCCGAAGGTGACGAGGACCTGATTGAGGACCACGTCGTTCAACACGCGAAACCCGGCCGCGGCAAATCCATCCGCGAAGCGCGTGGCCAGCCGACAGTGGCGCTCGACAAGCTCGGCAAGCCCGCGCCGCCCCAATGCCCGCAGGGCAGCCCACGCATCCACACCGCGCGGCCGGCGCGATGACTCTATCGTGCGGTCCATCGGATTCGCGTCCCCCGCCGAGCGAGGCAGATAATCGGCCTGGATCGCCATGGCACGACTCAGCGCGTCAGCGTCGCGCGCAATCGCGATTCCGCAGTCATACGGAGTGTTGAGCCATTTGTGAGCGTCCGTGGCCCACGAATCGGCGAGGTCCACGCCGTTCAGCAGGTGCGCTCGCTCCGGCGCGGCGCGTGCCCACAGCCCGAATGCGCCGTCGACATGCACCCACGCCGGCGCGCCGCTGGCCCGCACCCTCTCGATGATCTCACGGAACGGGTCGAAGGCGCCGGTGTTCACATTGCCCGCCTGCAGGCACACGATCGTCGGCCCGTCGATCGGGGGGAGCGCATCCGGACGCATCCGCCCCTGGGAATCCGCGGCGACTGTGCGGACGCGGCGACGCCCCAGTCCCACGATGCCAAGGGCTTTCGCCAGGGTCGAATGCGCCTCGGCCCCCACGATTACGGTGACCGGTGGGGCGCCGAAGAGGCCGTCAGATTCCGCATCCCATCCAGCAGTCGAGAGGAGGGCCGACCTGGCGGCCGCGAGCAGCGTCACATGCGCGGCGGTGGTTCCGGTGACGAACGAGCCTGCCGATCCGGGGGGCAGGCCGAGAAGCTCGACGGTCCACCGCAATGCGATCCGCTCGAGAGCAGAGCTGCCCGGCGATGTCAGCTCGAACCCGCCGTGCTGCTCCCACGCCGTCGATAGCCAGTTCGCCGCGAGAGCCGCCGGCAGCGCGGCGCTGTTCACGAAGCCGAAGAAGCGCGCCCCCGCGAGCGCCATCGTCGCGGGCGAGCCAATACGATCCAGCTCCTCCAGGACGCCTTCACTGCTCCTCGGCTCATCCTGCAATGGCTCGTCGAAGGCCGCGAGTCCGACCAGCGCGTGTGGGTCGGGGCGAACACGCCGCTCGCCGATGGCTTCCAGGTACCGCCGCGAGCGCGCGGCGACGTCGGACAGCACATCCCAGTAGCCCGTTTGGCGTTCGGGTCGCTGTCTCGTCATGCTACGGCATCCGGGACACATGTCTCATCAAGCCTCCGTCGGCGAAGAAAGCTATGCCCCGCTCCGGGGGTGCGCGAGGGACCGGCACATGCGAAGCACGCATGCAGTTCATGGCGTCAACGCATTGGCCAGCTCCGCACGCGCGTCCTACATTGGCCTCCACGCGATCACTTCGACGCCGGCCTGAAGCCGGCGCACACGTCATCTGACATACCACGCAGGAGTCGGACATGGTGCGGACGCCGCTGACGGTATCGCGGAGCACGGCATGAACGCGAGCAGCATACGCCATAGCCTCGGCGCAGGTCGCTCGCTCGCGGTACGGGGGACCGTGCTCACCCCGATCGTCGTGCTGATGGTCGCGGGCTCGCGGGTCATGTACGCACAGCAGCCCATCCCCGCGCAGCGGAGGCAGGCGGCACTGGCGGCGATCGAGCGGGGCTACGCGCAATACATCGCAGCCTTTGCGTCCGCGGATGCGGCGGGGGTGGCGGCGCTATACGACGAGCACTACGGCGCCCGCCTGGAGCCGAATGGTCGCGTGATCCAGGGGCGGCGCGCGATCGCAGCGAGCCTCCACCGGTTTCTCGATCGCGTCGGGCCCGTGAAGGTGGCGCTGCACACCGACGACTTGTGGCTGCTCGGAGGCCGGGCGTACGAAACCGGGAGGTGGTCCTACACCTTTGCCGCCGCGGGGCGGCCAGCGCAGACCGTTGGCGGACAGTACGTGACTGTCTGGATCCCCCAGTCCGACGGCTCCTGGAGGATGGGGGCCGACCTGAGCGTGCCCACGCCTCCCGGTGACACGACCACCGTGAGCGTCGGAGCGGCGTTCGTCGATGGCCGCATCTACCGACCGCATGTCGCGCGGGTGGTGCGCTCGGTGACGCGAGCGGGAAGGATCACGGAGCAGGCCACGTTCACCAACGACCTCAGCATCGCGCAGCGGGACGGGTCGCCGGTGATCGTCATTCGCACGCAGGCCGATTCAGGCGTACCAGACCCGACCTGGGGCCTGGAAACGGTACTCGACCGGCGCACGATGGCGCTGCGGCACTGGGCCATGCACTCGGCACGGCGATCAATCACGCTCGATGTCGATGGTGCGCACCTCACTGGCTCGGCGACACGGCCGGATTCCGGCTCGAGCCCGATCGATCTTACGCTCGCGGAGCCCGCCTACCTCGACGGCGTCCTCGACGCGACCATCGGAGCCGTCTCGTTGCGCCCTGGTCTGGTCCTTCGCGTGCCAACCTTCGGTATCGAAGCGGCGAACCGCCGGACAACCTGGCGGTCGTTTCGGGTCGCCGGCCGAGACACCGTATCCATCGGCGGCCGCCGGGTGCCTGCGTGGATCGTGGAAGGCGACGCGCCCACGCACGACCGCATCTGGCTGGTCGATGAGCCGCCCTACATGACCCGCTGGATGAGCGAGCTGCCGGATCATGCGGTCGAGCAGTTCGATCAGACGCTCATCAGCACCCACCCCTGACGTTCGGGACCATTTTCGTGCCCTCCTTCCTGTCCCGCTGCGCTCCCGGCGGTGGCGTCGCGGCCACGGTGCTGTCGATCGCCGTGCCCGTCCTGGGCGCCCAGCAACCAGCGGCCCCGCCGGTTCGATCGACCTGGCTAGCCTCTTCCCGGGTCGGGGTCCCGATGCCAACCCCCGGCGACCGGCCCATCGTCGACGCCTGGGTCAACGGCCGTGGGCCGTTTCACCTCGGCGTCGAAACCGGCAGCCCGGCGGCGTTGATCCTCTTCACGGCGGCCGCAGATTCGGCAGCCGTCCGCGCCGATGGCCCCATTCCGCGGTCAGGGACGGCGGATTCGGTCCGCATTGGCGGGCTCATGCTCGAGGGGGTACAGGCGTTCATTCCCGGGCCGTCGATCCTGCCGAACCGGCTCGACGGCATGCTCGGTCTTGGAGCCTTCGCCGGGCTGTCCGTGGAAGTGGATTTCCCCCACAAACGACTCTCGTTCTCTCGCGACACGCTGCCGTTTCCGGACGGCGCCGAGGTGCTGGCCTTGACAGCGGCCACGCCGTTGTTCGCCGTGCCGGTGCAGATCGCCCATCGGAGCCTTCTGCTGGCGCTCGATACGCAGGGTGGCGTGCCCATGTCTCTCGACAGCCGGAGCGTCGCGACGCTGCACCTCGCCTCTCCGCCGGAGCAGACGGGAGTGGTTCGCGGCCCGGCGATCGGTACGGTGCCGCGAAGGAGCGCGCGCCTGCTGGATGACGTGCGCATCGGCCGCTACACGATCGAACGACCGATCATCGAAGTGGGCGCTCCTCCACGGGGATTGGCCGTGGACGGCATCTTCGGGATTCACGCCCTCCGCGATTTCGCCGTAACACTGGACCAGCGAACGCAACGAGTGAGGCTGCACCGTTCGCGACTTCGCGTTGCCGCGCCGCCAGCCCTCCGGGAGCACGGCATCGCGGTGGGCTATGACGGCGGCGTGCTTGCGGTGCTCCAGGTCTTTTCCAAAGGGCCGGCCGTCAAGGCGGGAATCCTGCCCGGGGCGAGGATCCTCGCAGTGAACGGACGGTCGACCGTCGGCTTCGCGCCGTCGGATTGGGAGCCCTTCGCGCACAGTCCCCGTCCACTCCGCCTTCTGGTCGAGCAGGATAGCGCCCGGTCGGAGGTGTGGCTCGACTCATACGTTGCGGTGCGGTGACCGCCGAAGCAGCGCATCCAGCCGTGACGCCTTCGCGTGCGCTCATCGGCTTGCCGCCGGATAGCCTGGGCCGGGCGGCTCGACCAAGACCTCACTTCCGGTGCACCTTCATGCCACTCGTGTCGTCCTTGGTTCGTGCATCGCGTGCCGCCGTGCTTTCGGGTCTGGCAGCATGTACCGCGGGCCAGTCGCCCGACGCAGGGCCGGTGCCGGCCTCCGCGGTCGCGCCGAGCGCGGGCAGCGGAAGGTCGCGCCTCCGCGACACGCTCGTATTGCAGCCTGCCAGCCCGCCAGAGGATGGCGGGTACTTCAGGTCGCATGCCGTCGACCTCATTCACACGACCTTCCGGAACGGCGTGGCCGTGCAGTCGACGCGCTTCCTCCTGGACAAGCAGGTCACGGAACAGCGCGGCCGCCCCGTGGTGCACCTCGTGCTCACCGCCTCCGCCGATGCCCCTGATCCCGCGGTCCGCGCCGATATCTTGCTCGATCGGGGCACGATGGCGCTCATTCGACGGGAGGACCGGGACCGGGACGGGCTCCGCGCCGTGATCGAGGCGGAGTCTACTCATGTGCACGGGACGATCCGGAGCGCGAAGGGACGCCCCCCGCGATCCTTCGATTTCACGCTGGCCCAGCCGTCCTTCCTCGGGACGTTCGTCGACGCTGCTGCCAACGCTGCGGAGCTGCGAGATGGGTTGGTCCTGCGCGTCCCGACGTTCGGGATCGAGGGGCGCCGCGGCAGCACGGTGTGGCGCTACTTCCTGGTCCGTGGGCCCGACACCGTTCGTGTGCAGAATCGCCTGTTTCGGGCATGGTTGTTGGAGGAGACGGCGACACGCCGGCACCCGGCGCGACGCCTCTGGCTGACGCGCGAGCCTCCCTACTTCCCGCTCGAGTTGGTCTACCGGTCAGATGGTATCGTTGAGCGAATCGAGCAGGTCGAGCGCCCTTCGGACGACCCACTCGCGGTGGCGGCGCAGAGCAGCTCGCTCGACTTTCTCGTGGCGTCCGAAGCAAGCCAGGGCACGCTGCAGGCGCAGGTCCGGGCCGCGCTGGCCGAGGTCGCGCGGCGGGCGCCGGGAAGCCGCCTGGTGAAGCTCCGGCTCTTCGCGAGTGGAACGGATGGTGTCGCGGAGGCGCTGCGCGAAGCCCGGCGCGAGCTTCGGAACGGCGGGAATCCGCTGCCGGTGATGTCCGGGGTCGGCGTCGCCGGCTTCCCCGAGCCGGGTCGCCGGGTTCTTCTCGAGGCGACGATCGAGCGCACGCACGTGACGAATCCATTCGGTATCGGCTTCTTCGCCGGCGTGGCGTCATCCGACGGCGGCCGCGCGCTCGCCGGCCTGGCTCGCGTCGTCCGCGAGTCGGGCACGGACAGCGCCGGGATCAGGCGCGTCTCCTGCTTCTACGAGTCGCTCGACCAGCTCAACCAGGCGACGACTGCGCTTCGCACCCACTTTCCGAGCGCCGAGGGCGCGTTCGTCATGTCGCGGGAGTCATCCCGCCCGGTGATCGAATGCGAGGCGGTGGGCGCGCTCGCCCGCGCCCCGGCCAGTCCGGTTGAGATCTTCAATTTGCCGGGAACCCCTCCATCCCCGCTCTACTCACGCGCCGCTCTGGTCAGCACTCCAAAGGTGATCTTGACGGGTGGGATTGCGGTCGCCGATTCGGAGAATGCCGTGAGGTCAATGTACGACCGCATCAGTGCCGCGGTCGCACCCCTCGGCGGGCAGCTCCGCAATGTGGTGATGGCTGACAACTACTGGATCACCGACTCTGCCCGCGAGGCGATGCGGGCCCCGCGGGGGCAATACTTTGCCGGCAGAGTCCCGGCAGCCACCGGTGTCTTTTTCACTTCGCTAGCGGACGACAACCGAGCGAGCCTCGAGCTCGTCATCGCCTGTCCGTGACGTCGACGCGATCCGTCGGCTCAACGCCACCTTGCACGGCCATGCCGCCAACGTCAAACCCCGCCCCATGAGCGCCGGCGTCAGTCTGACGGTCGTCCCATCCTCCGAGGTGGCTTCCGGACGCGCGATACTCGTGCTGCCGGGGCTCGCATGCCTGCCGGAGGATTTCGCCGCAGTCTGCCTGGCGCTCCGCTCATCGGCCGGTGCAATCGCCGTAGCTCGCTATCCCGGGAGTGATGCATCGTACCGACCCGACAGGCATCCGACCGTCGAGGAGCTCGTCGAGGGCCTCATCGAGGCTCTGGAGGTCGTCTGGCGGGTCCCAGTCATCGTCGTGGGTCACAGCTTTGGTGGGTTGCTTGGGCAGCTCCTGGCCGAGCGCCGACCCGAGGCGGTCGTCGGCCTACTGAGCTACGAAGGCAATCTCGCCGGGGAGGACTGCCTGTTCACGCGCAGGGTCGCAGCACAGGCACGCGAAGCCTTCACCGCTACCGGTCATGCGTCGCTCATCGCGGCCCTGGCCGAAAGCAGGATACCCGCGGAGCAGTGGTATGCCGGGCGAGTCCGACAGATGTCGGCAGCCGCTTACCACGCGTACAGCCGAGACATCGTTGCGCGCTCCGACCGCGGCGGGCTCCTCCATCGGCTGGCGCGCCTGGCCTGTCCGGTCGCGTACATGCATGGGGAGCGGACCGTTCCGCCTGCGTATATCACGACGCTGACCGGCATGGGCTGCGAAATCGGCATTCTGCAAGGCGCGGGACACTTCCCGTTCGTCGAGAACCCCGTCGGCTTCGCACAGGCGATCGTCCGATTCGCCGCTCGGGCGCACACCCCCACACGCAGCCGCCCCCCCCACCTTCGCTCCGGATCGACGTGATGTCGCGCTTTCCTCTCGCGTTCCCGCCGCGACTGACGCCGCCGCCGGCGACCCGACGGTACGAAGTGTGGCAAGTCGACAGCTTCACCAGCGTACCGTTCACCGGCAATCCAGCCGGCGTCGTCCTCGACGCGGCCGGGATGACGGATCACGAGATGCAGCTCGTGGCGCGGGAGCTGAACAATCCGGAAACCGCGTTCGTGTTGCCGCCGGATGACGCGTCGCATGATGTGAAGATCCGCTACTTCACCCCGATCACGGAGGTGCCGCTCTGCGGCCACGCTACCATCGCCGCGCACGTCGCCCGAGCCACCAAGCTCGGCCTTGCGCCCTGCAGCCTCCTGCAGCGTTGCGGCGCCGGCGACCTCCCGGTAGGCATCGGGGGCCGGGCTGGTGCGTATCGGGTCACCCTCACGCAAGCGGAGCCGACATTCGCGCCGCCGCTGACCACGCGAGCGACGCAACAGGTGCTTCGCGCTCTCCGGCTCCCGTCCGCGGCGCTCCGGAGCGACTGCCCGGTCCAGGTGGTCTCCACCGGCCACGCCAAGCTGATGATCGGCGTGGAAACGAGAGCAGCGCTGATGGCGCTGCGGCCCGATGCCGCTGCGCTGGTGAAGCTGAGTCCGGACGTCGGCGCGAACGGATACTTTCTGTTCGCGCTCGAGTCCGAAGCTCCTGACGAGCTCTCCACCTGCAGGATGTTCGCGCCCGCCATCGGAATCGATGAAGATCCGGTGACCGGCAATGGGCACGGGCCGCTCGGCGCGTATCTCGTCCACCACCGCCTGGTGCAGCATGACGGACGCGCGTTCCGCTTCCGGTCGTCCCAAGGTCACTGCGTGGGCCGCCGAGGTCGCGTGGACGTGTCCGTCGACATCCGCGATGACAGGCCCCTCCGCACGCACATATCCGGGGACGCAGTACCGGTCTTCAAGACGACCATCGAGCTCGGCGCCGTATGGCGCTGAGGCGGATCCCGCCCGCCCGCGCCACCAACACTTCCGCTCAAGCGCTCAGGTGAGCCCGTCGCTCGAGTCCTGCGGGAAAGGCATTCCGGGCCAGCAGCTGCGTGAAGTCATCGAGATAGGCAAGCGGGGGCGACTCGAGGCGAGTCGCCGCGTACCAGGTGCGATGGAATCCCGCCCGAGTAAGTTGCGTCGCGCTGAGGCTCCGGTCCTCGAGGTACGGGGCTACCGCCCACCGCGCCAGCACGGTCACCCCCAGATCCGCTTTCACGAGCTCGAGGATCGCCTCCGTGAGCTGGATGCGCGAAAGCTGACGGGGCTCGACCCTCGCCGGCCGAAGAATCTCCTGTATCACCGTGCTTTCCGAATCCGGCGTCGAGTAGAGGATGAGATGCTCGTCGGCGAAGTCCTCCGGCTCGACGCATGGCCGGTGAGCGAAGCGGTGCTCCGGATGCGTGACGACGACGAGGTCGGCGTCGAAGAGCGGCGTGTAGCGCGCGCGCGCGTGCGCCTCCGTGCCCGCGACGATGGCGACGTCAAGCGCACCCTCCGCGAGAGCCGCCATGGGGCGTGACGTCACCTCGGGCACGATGCGCAGCTCGACCCTCGGCCACGCCGCGCGAAATTCCTTCATGACGGCTGGCAACCAGTGATAACAGGTGTAGCACTCGGTCGCGATCCGGAGGAGGCCGGCGCCTCCCGCGAATTCTCCAAGCATGAGTTCGCGCTCAACCCCGTCCACTTCGGCGAGGACACGACGAGCCGAGACCAACAGCCGTTCCCCCGCTTGGGTGATCACCATGCGCTTGTTGACGCGAAGGAAGAGGGGGAGCTTCAGTCTACTCTCGATGTCACGCAGCTGATGGCTGAGCGCCGACTGGGTCAGGTTCAGCCGCTTTCCAGCCCGGGTAACTCCACCCGCATCCGCGATCCCCACGATGAGTCGCAGGTGCCGAAGTTCAAGGTGCATGGCCAAGCCTCATCCCTATGATGAAAGGCATTCATGTGCCGGTGGCAGACGATGCATGCGTCGCATGCAACGCGAAGAATGCCACCGCGGCGCATAGCCCGCAAGGCGCTCAAGTGCTGGCATCCGGCGCCCGGTGCAGCCATCGCCTGTATCGCTCGCGCGCCGACACGGGCAGTCACGAATTCGGGTGGTGCGGAGCGGGCAATACTCTGCTCCGCGTGGAACGCCAGTCGGTCGCGGCCGCTTCAGTACAGCCGCTCCGGAAGCAGGAGGGGGAAGTCGAGGCCCCGGCCGAGCAAGCGCCGGATCGCGAGGATCTGGCTTATGTGCCGCTCGGTGTGATCCGCGTACAGCTCGAGCAGGTTGCGGAGCGTCACGCGTCCATACTCCGGGTGGGTGCCCCATCTGCTCCAGTCCTCCGGCGTCGCCCGCTGGAGCAATGGGAGCGTGGCTCGTCGCAGGTGCTCCAGCAGGTCGAGCGCGCGATTCCGGCCCCCTGCGTCCTCATGCAGATATCGCGTTGCCCACGCGTCCTGGTCGTACCCGGGAAGAGGAGGGCCCGCTTCCGAAAGGACCTTCCGCATGCGATAGACGCCCTGAATTTCCGAGTCGCAGGAGTGGATGGCGATGTCATGCGCCGACCACGCGTCGGGCCCACGCGGCCTCGCGCGCAGCTCTTCCTCACTCAACCCACCGAGGACGTGCCGCATCCGGGCGGGGCCTTCGGCATATGCCGTCAATAGCTCGGTGGTCGCGTATTGAGCGTATCCGGGGAACTCGGTGATGGCGCCACGCATGCAGCTCTCTCCTCGTCGATGGAAGCCGGCTCGCGGAATTGGATCACGACGACGATCGCAATCTTGGTCGGCGCGTTTTGCCGGTCAAATGAATGTTCTGCACGGCTGTCGTGATCGGGGCGCATCCAGGAAAAGGATCTCGTGCGTCAGTGCCGTGCACGACCGGCTCTCCGATCCGGCGCCACAGCCGATTGACCTTTCGGAGTTCCGGAGGAGCTGGTGACGAAGTTCGCGGGCACGCGGCACCTCACGGTGGCGTATGAGGAGCAGGTGGCGGACCCGTCCGGCGTCCCCGTTGTGCTTCTGCACGGCTTCCCCGATGATGCGCGCGCCTGGGACCGTGTCTCATCGCTGCTTCGTCCGGCCGGCTTCCGCGTCATCGCACCGTACCTCCGCGGGTTCGGCCCCACGCGTTTTCGTGATCACTCGACGTCACGGGTGGGCCAGCAGGCCGCCCTCGCCCACGACGTACTCGAGCTTCTGGATGCACTGTCGATCGATCGCGCGATCCTGGTGGGATACGACTGGGGCGGACGTGCCGCATGTATCAACGCGGCGCTCTGGCCGGCGCGTGTCGCCGGGCTCGTGGCCATCAGCGGATACACGATTCAGAATCCCTTCGCGCCGTCCCTGCCGGCGGACCCGCGGACGGAGCAGCGGCTGTGGTATCAGTGGTACTTCTCGACCACCCGAGGCGCCGAGGCCCTCCGCCAGCAGCCGCGCGCGCTTGGATTGCATCTGTGGAGGTCCTGGTCGCCCGGCTGGGATTTCTCGATGGAGGAGTTTGACCGCACGGCGGTGTCGTTCGACAATCCCGATTTCGTCGAGGTCGTGGTCCACTCGTATCGGCATCGACACGGTTGGGCCCCCGGGGCTCCCGAGTACGAGGCAACGGAAATCGCGCTGGCTCGGCGCCCGATGATCGATGTTCCCGCAGTTGTCCTGCACGGGGCCGACGACGGCGTCGATGACCCGGCGGGCTCGGAGGGGCAGGAACGCCTGTTCTCCAGCTCATACGAGCGGCGACTGCTCAAGGGCGTGGGCCACGCGGTTCCTCGTGAAGCCCCGCGCGCCGTCGCCGACGCGGTGATCGCCGTGCGCTCGCGGGCGTGGGCCGGCCGGTCGGTTCCCCAGCACGGGTGCCGGGGCGATCCTTCCGCCCCTTCCTGACCTGTCAGCCGTCTCCGGTCGCGAGCACGTTGACGGCGTCCCCACGCCGCAACGTGGCGTTCTGAGCATCGGCCACCAGATAGTGCCCGAACACCACTTCGCGACCATCGCGACGGTAGGTGCTGAGCGTGCGCAGCGGCTCGGGCCCGCCACGGGCACCGGTCTGCTGGTCGGTCGTCGTGACCACGCAGCGCGTGCAGGGGCGGACCCAGCGCAACGTGACCGACCCGATTCGGATCAGCCGCCAGCAATCTTCGGCGTAGGGCCTTGCGCCATCCACGACGACGTTGGGTCTGAACCGATTCATCGGCACCGCCGCCGACGAGCGTCTGTTCAGATCGGCGAGCGACGATTCGCTCGTCAGATGGAATGGAGTCGCATCGTGGAGAGACGCGCCGCGCTCATCGGGTCGGACGTCCAGCCCCTCGGCTCCCGCGGCAAAGACCATCAGCTGGCACGCCAATCCGAGCGCATCCGAAAACCACTCGTCGGCCTCCTGGCCCGCTGGCACCACTGCGGCAGCCCGTCGCCACAGGCGCACATGACGGATGGGCTGCGCGGCCAGCTCGACCGGGGATGGCGCCGCGAGAACAAGGCATTGCCTCCCCGCCGCCCCGATAATCACTTCGCCCTCGCCCAGCTGCACCTCGAGCGTCGCCATGGCGGGGTAGTCCCGCTGATGCATGAAGCGGCCCTGCGCGTCGACGAGGATCCATACGCGGTCCCCGGCAAGGCGTCCGCCAACGACCTCCCCGCGCTCGAGCGTCACGCCTCGAAGCGACTTGACGGGATAGATGACAAGCTCGCTGAGAATGGGCGATGACATGCTCGTAATCTGGGGCCGCACGGGCAATTCGGTGAGGCGGGCGAGGATGAGAAGTACGCACGCCGACCATGAGCAGAATCAATCTGGCCGTCGGAGGAAGCGGCCCCGTCGGGCGCGTCGTCGATGAGTGGGAGGTGCTCGCCTGCGGTTGCGCCTGACTTGGGGCGACTGCTGATGCCGACGAAGCCGCTGGGGATGAGTGCGCGGGGCTGGATGCCTATGGCCGGTGGACGGCATCGCCTCGCGGCGATGGGTCCGGCATGAGGGTTGACCGCGTCCGGCTAGCCCTGCCCCCCGACGATCCGCCGCGCGCCGACCCACCGCCGGTACCACCAGCGCCCGTACGGATCCCCGTCGCTCAGCATGCTGGTCTGGACACCGCCGCTCGCGCTGTGGATGAAGCGTCCCTCACCCACGTACATGCCGACGTGGGTGACGCCGCGGCCGGTGCTGGAAAAGGTGAGGAGGTCGCCCGGCTCGAGCGCCGAGAGGTCGCGCGCGACGGGGCGGCCCTCCGCGGCCTGCTCCGTGCTGGTGCGCGGGAGGCGGATGCCGTGGCGCGCGTATGCGTACTGAATCAGTCCCGAGCAGTCGAAGCCGCGCCCGTCCTCGCCGGTCCCCCCGAAGCGGTACCGCGTACCGATGGCGGAGTCCGCCGTCGCGATGATGCCGTCGACGAGGCGGCGCGCGTCGCCGCGGGTGAGCGAGCTGCCCGCCGTCGACAGCGACGGGAACGACGCGGGAGCAGCCGTGGCGGCCGGTGCCGCGATGTCGCCGTCGCCCGTATCCCGAGCGGCGAGCGCAGGCCGGGGCCTGCCGCCGAAATTCGCGCCGAGCCGGATGGCGAGCTCCATCCCCGACCGGGCGCGGGGCCCGAACTCCCGGTAGCGCCCCTCGA
This sequence comes from Gemmatimonadales bacterium, assembly GCA_025935995.1. Taxonomy (GTDB): domain Bacteria; phylum Gemmatimonadota; class Gemmatimonadetes; order Gemmatimonadales; family GWC2-71-9; genus JAICUF01. The sequence goes on along the minus strand of JAICUF010000008.1, from coordinate 37,466 downwards.
TGCCGAGCGAAAGCACACGGAGCGGCAAAAGCTCGTAGCCCACGCCGGCGGACCACGATCGCCACCAGGGCTCCGCGCTGCCCGTGCCGAAGCCGCCGGACACCGCGCCGATGGCGTACGGGCCGGGTCGCCCGCCGCGGAAGAGCGACAGCTCCGCGTCACCGCCCCAGAGACGAGCGCTGCCGAATCCGTCGGCGCGAAGCATGGTCCCGCCGAACGCGAGGCCCAGCGGTCCGAGCGCCGCGCTCCTCCAGCTCACCCCATAGGACGTCCAGCCGCCGTCGTCGAACAGGCGGCCGACCTGCAATGCCAGGCCCTGCGCCCGCGCCGGACTCGCCGTGGCGAGTGCTGCGGCGAGCAGCCAGGCCGCTTTGGGGCGACGCATCCTGCGCCTCATGCCGCGTCGCGCATGGGGGTGGGCTGGCCGCTCCGCAGGTCCACGCGGTACCGGTCGGTCGGCGCGCAGGCGCGGTAGATCGTGGCCTCGAGGGTCGTGTCGTTCACGATGTGCGGTACCTCCTGCGTGTACAGCAGCGGAACGGGAGTACGGGTCGCGCCGCGGCGGATCTCCAGAGTACGCGCCGTACACCGAGTCCCATCCGGCGCCGTGTCTTCCCGCGCGAGCGTGAACCAGATCTCGACGCCGCCCGGCCCGCGCGCCACCAGCGAATCGGCGGGCTCGCGGGCCGCGACGGGCATCGAATCCCGGGGCCCCGGACGCTCCCGAGCCTCGCGCGCGCAGCCCGCTGCAGCAACGATCGCACCAGCCGCGAGCGCGGAGGCCCACCTCACCGGATCCGGGCCTCTTCCTCCGGATCGAGCCGGGTCGGCTCGCCCAGCGCCGCGGTGTCGGGCGTACCGTCCTCGGTCACGGCGAGGGCTTCCCGGATGCCGGGCGAGCGGCGGAGCAGCCGCAGCCACAGGATCAGCGTGACGAACCCGGCCGCCGCGCCGCAGATGGCGGAGACGATGACGCCGCGCCCGGGACTCGCGATCCGGGCCGCGATGACCTCGCCCGCCACGCAGCCGAAAAACGAAGCTGCCCACGCCATGAAGGGCGTGAGCAGCCAGCCAAATGCACGGAAGAAGAGCCGGACCCAGCGCATTCAGCTCACGCGCGGGCGGCCCGGAGCGACGCCAGCGCCGCGGCGACGGCGACACCCGGCAGGAATGCGATCCCGAAGGTACCGAGCGACCAATGGGCACCGGGGAAATGGAAGAGGATCGCGGCAATGGCGAGGACGACGGTCGCGCTCAGCACCCACGCCATCACGCCGACCACCGACGTCCGCTGCCCGCGGGCAGTCTGCGCCGCGAGCAGGAGCGCCCCCATCCAGGGGATGAAGGTCCCGACCATCCACCAGACCGGGTGATACCACCAGTTGCTGCCGCCGCCGATCTGCAGCCAGCGATTGGTGTAGACACCGAGGGGCTGCAGGAGCGCGACATCGAACAGCAGGAAGACGCCCGTCGCGGCGAGGCCGATGCCGGCGGCGCCGGCGATCCCCTCGATCGTGCGCGGCCGGGTCCAGAGTCCCGGCAGCGTGGTGACGAGGGTGAGTCCCGCGAGCAGGACGATGCCGCCGATCACCGCTTCGACCACGCCGCCGGTGAGCCGCGTGATGATCGACATCAGCACGACGACCACGGATTCGATCGTGCCGAGGATCACCGCGCCGCGCACGACGCGCGGGACTTCAGTCAGGTCGTAGTCGCCGGGGAGCTCCACTGCCGCGTGCATGCCTGCTCCGGAGGAATGAGGTCGAATAATACTAAGTGGCCCAGACGGCGGCCACCGCCAGGTCGGTCACCGCCCAGGCGCCGAGGGCCCAGTACATGCCACGCTGATGCCGCGAACTGGACAGAGCCGGCGCCCGAAGTCGCCAGGGGATGAGCACCCCAGCCCACGCCGCGGCGGCAACGCAGAGCGCGCCCCACCGCCATCCGGCTCCGCGGTCCGCCGCCCAGGCTGAGCGCGCAGCCGCCGTCGCGAACAGCGCAAAGGCGAGAGTCGCGGCCGCGATCGCCACAGTCAGGCTGCGCGTCACGCCGAGCCGGACGGCCAGAGTCCGGTCGCCGCGGCGCGCGTCCTCCTCGAGCTGGTACAGCTGCGTGAGCGGGTAGAGGGCGGCGAAGAGCGGGCAGAAGGCCCCAAGCACGATCGCGTGCGGCGTGTCGATGGGTCGGCCCGTGGCGGCCCAGCCGGCCACCGGCGTGAGCGTTCCGAATCCGATCATGTTGATGAGCCAGTCCGCGCCTGCCACCGCCTTGAGGCGTACCGGCGGGACCGAATATGCCACCGACATCCCGAAGCAGACGAGGTACGACACGAGATACGCGCGCGGCAGCGCCAGTGATCCCGCGAGTCCCGCGAGCATCAGCCCGAGCCCGAAGGCAAAGAGATGCCTCGGCGGCGACGGCGGACGGCGCAGGTAGGCGATGTCCCCCTCGTCGCGGTCGAACGCGGAGTTGATGGCGAGCGTCCCGCCGTTGAGGCAGACGACCCACAGCGCGAGGCCGAGCACTGCCGCGCGGCCCGCGGCGGCGCGGGCCGCGCCGTCGAGTCTCACCGCGAGGACGTAACCGAGCGCGGTGTGCGCGGCCATGATGGGCCACTCGCCCGGCCGGAGGTGGAGCAGATAGTCGAACCGCGGGCCGGCGAGCCGATAGCCCAGCCGCCGCGATCGGCTCGCCGGCACCGTCACCAGGTGAGCCCGAGGTGCCGCGCCGCGATGCGAAGTCCCTGGAGGGTGAGGTCACGCTCGATGCCCTCGATCGTGCGACAGTGCGGGACCACCAGCTCCGCGAGCCCGCCGGTGGCGACCACCTTCGGCCGACCGCCCCCCGGCCACTCGGCCGAGATGCGCCGGACCACGCCGTCCACGGCGTCCGCCGCGCCGAAGATGACGCCCGCGCGGATGCAGTCCTCGGTGCGCCGGCCGATCACGCGGGTCGGAGCGCGCAGCTCGGTCGCGGGGAGGCGCGCGGCGCGGCGGGTCAGCTGATCGGCCGAGGTCAGAATCCCCGGCATGATGACCCCGCCGATGAAGCGGCCGTCGGCCGTGATGCAGTCGAAGGTGGTCGCAGTGCCGAAATCCACCACGATCACGTCGGTATGCCAGCACTCCGCCGCCGCCAGGACGTTGACGATCCGGTCGGCGCCGACGCTCATCGGCTCATCCACGTCGAGGCGCACCGGCAGCGCCGACGTCGCGTCCACCGCGAGTGCCCGGGCGCCCGTGGCCTTCTCGACGCCGTCGGCCACGGCCGCGGTCGCCCCCGGCGCCACCGAGGCGAGACAGGCGGCGCGCACCTCGTTGGGCGAATGGCCGGCCTGGATCAGAAACCCGCCGATGGCCGCGGCCCACTCGTCCGGCGTGCGGCCCGGATTCGTCGTCAGGCGCCAGAGGGACGAGAGGGTGTCGCCCGTGAAGATGCCGGTGGTGATTTCGGTGTTGCCGATATCGAGCGTGAGCAGCATCGTGGCTCCCGGCTAGAGGGAGGCGGCCACGGCGGGGCCGACCTTCACCTGCTCCACCACGCCGTCGTCCCGGCGCACGCGAAGCGCGCCGTCGGGGCCGATGCCGGCCGCGGTGCCCGCGACGGGCGATACGAGGCGCCGCCCCGCGATCGCATCCCGGCGCGCGAGCTCGTCCTGCTCGACCTCGTCGAGCGGGCCGGCGGCCGCGCCCGCGGACCGGACCGCCGTGACGATGGCAGGCGCGAGATCACTCGCGCGCGCCCCCGGAACGAGATCGGCGAGCGCCGCGGCGGCATCGCGAAGCTGCAGCGGCAGCGTATTGGACACGTTGAGGCCGACACCGATCGCGATCCAGCCGAGCCGGTCGCCCACCCAGCGAGCCTCCGCCAGAATGCCGCCGAGCTTCCGTCCGGCGACCATGAGATCGTTGGGCCATTTCACCATGATCCCCGCGGCACCCGCCTCCTCGAGCGCGCCGGCGACGGCGAGCGCCACGCGGATGCTCAGCGCTTCCGGCGGTGCGGCCCCGGGGGGGCGGCAGAGCACGCTCAACCAGAGCCCTCCCCTGCCCGAGGCCCACGCGCGGCCGCGGGACCCCCGCCCTGCCGTCTGCTCGACCGCGACCACGGCCGCGCCGTCCTCCCCGCCCGCCGCGGCCAGCTCGTGGATCACATCCTGGGTGGACGCGACGCGATCGAGCCAGATGATTCGCCCGCTCATGCGACGCCCGTGAGGAAGAGCGCCGCGAGCACGAGCCCGAGCACGATGCGGTAGTACGCGAAGGGGCGGAAGCTGTGCCGCGACACGAAGCGCAGGAAGGCGCGCACCACGACGAGCGCGGCGACGAACGCCGTGATGAAGCCGACGGCGAAGACCGGCGCGTCGCCGCGCACCAGGTCGTGCCGGCTCTTGAGGAGGTCGAACAGCGTCGCGGCGAGCATCACGGGGATGGCGAGGAAGAACGAGAACTCGGTCGCGGCGCGCCGGGACAGGCCGAGCCCGTAGCCGCCGAGGATGGTGGCGGCGGAGCGGGACGTGCCCGGCACGAGCGAGAGGATCTGCGCGAGGCCGATGCCGAGCGCGGTTCGCGGTCGCAGGGCGCCGAGATCGTCGGTGACGGTGCGCGGCGCCCAGCCCTCGATCGCGAGGATCGCGATGCCGCCGACCACCAGCGCCCCCGCGACGACGCGCGGATCGAAGAGATACGCCTTGATCAGGTCGTGGACCAGCAGCCCCACGACCGCGACCGGAAGGAAGGCGACGGCAAGGTTCACCAGCAGCGTGCGCGCGGGGCCTGGACGCACCGCGTCCCGCAGCACGCCCCCGATGAGGCCCCGGTAGATCCAGACGATCGCGAGGATGGCTCCGAGCTGAATGAAGATCTCGAAGGCGCGGGCCCGCGGCCCCTCGAAGCCAAGCCAGTGGCCGACGAGGATCAGGTGTCCGGTGGACGAGACCGGGATGAACTCGGTCGCACCCTCCACGATGCCCAGGACGAGCGCGACGAGATACACGCTCACCCGATGACCTCACGGTAGAGCGCCTCGTACATCGGCACGATGCGGTCGGCCGAAAAGTCGTGGGCGCGCGCGATGGCGGCGGCACGCATCTCGGCGTGCCGGGCGGGATCCCGCAGCAGCTCCACGGCCCGCCGCCCCATCGCCTCCACCGACCCGACGGGCTCGAGGATGCCGTTCACGCCGTCGTCCACGACTTCGGGCAGGCCGCCGGCGCGAGTCGCCACCACCGGAGCGCCGCACGCCATCGCCTCGAGCGCCGCAAGGCCGAACGACTCGGTCTGGGAGGGCAGGATGAAGAGGTCGGTGGACTGGAGCAGGTTCGCCACCGTGTCGAGACGGCCGAGAAAGCGAACGTCCTCGCTCACGCCGAGCTCGCGCGCCTCGTTCTCGGCGTCGGTGCGATCGGGACCGTCCCCCACCATGAGGAGCGTGGCCGGCATGGCGCGGCGCACCCGGGCGAACACCCGGATCACGTCGCGCACGCGCTTCACCTCGCGGAAGTTGGAGACGTGCGTGAGGATCCGGTGATCCTCCGGCGCCAGCCCCTCGCAGCGGCCGTCATCCGCCGGCCGGTACTCGGCGAGATTCACGAAGTTCGGAATCGCGCGGATGTCGCAGGTGCCGCAGCCGAAGGCGCGGTGGGTCTCGTCGCGCAGGAAGTTGGAGACTGCCGTGACGGCGTCGGATCGTTCGATCGAGAACTTCGTGATCGCGTAGAAGCTCGATTCCTGGCCGACGAGCGTGATATCGGTCCCGTGCAGCGTCGTGATGACCTTGAGGGGCCACTGCCCCTCGAGCATCTCGCGGGCGAGGTAGGCGGTGGTCGCGTGCGGCACGGCGTAGTGGACGTGCAGCACGTCGAGGCGCTCGCGCATCGCCACCTCGTGCTGCTTCGAGGCGAGCGCCAGGGTGTAGGGGAAGTGGTCGAACAGCGGGTAGCGCCCCATCCGGGTGTCCACTTCGTGGAAGTAGACGCCCTCGGCGTAGCCCCGCAGCCGGAAGGGCGAGGCGTAGGTGATGAAATGGATCTCGTGGCCTCGACGCGCGAGCTCGAGGCCGAGCTCGGTCGCGACGGCGCCGGAGCCGCCATAGGTCGGATAGCAGGTGATGCCGATCTTCATCGCCTCCCCCATGCCTGTGCGATCTCCGCGGCGAGCGCCTCGGGCGGGCGCGTGGCGTCGAGCGTGATACGCTCGCCGCGGAGCTGGTGGCGGATCCAGGTTTCCTGCCGCTTCGCGTATTGCCGCGTGCTGATGCTGATGGCCTCCGCGACCGAGTCGCGCGGGCGCTTCCCGTGCAGATACTCGACCGCCTCCCGGATGCCGACGCCATCGAGCCCCGGTGCGTGCGGCGCGTGCCCCTCGGACAGCACGGCGGCGGTTTCCTCGATCAGGCCCCGCCGGACCATCTCCTCCGCGCGTCGCTGGATCCGCGCCTGGAGGACGGGCCGCGGCGCCGTGAGCACAATGTACCACGGATCGAGCACGCCTTCCGCCCGCGCCGCCGCCTGCCAGTGCGAGAGCGATCGGCCGGTGAGCAGCGCGACCTCGATGGCGCGGGACGCGCGCTGACGGCCGCCGCCGGCGTAGCGCGGGTCGAGCCGGCCGGCCCACCGAACGAGATCGATCGGCTCCAGGCGCGCGGTGAAGGCATCGAGGGCGCGGCGGCGCCCGGCGTCGAGCGGCGGCTCGGTGAACAGCCCCTCGGCGAGCGCCCGGATGTACAGGCCGGTGCCTCCGACCACGACCGGCAGTCGGCCGCGGCTCCGGATGTCCTCCAGCCAGCCCGCCGCGTCCCGCGCGAAGCGGCCCGCGCTGTAGCGGGTGCCCGGCTCGATCAGGTCGACCCCGTGATGCCGCACCCGGGCCCGCTCGCGAGGTGTCGGCTTCGCGGTACCGATGTCGAGCCGCCGGTAGAGCTGCCGGGAGTCCGACGAAATCACCTCGAGCGGCCAGTGCGCCGCGAGCGCGAGGGCGACGGCGGTCTTGCCAATCGCGGTGGGGCCGATGATGACGGGCGTGCTAGCGCCGGCCAAACCGACGCTCCAGCTCCTCGCGCGGCAGCTGCACGATGGTCGAGCGCCCGTGCACGTCGTGCGGCGGGAGGTCGGTGGCGAAGAGCTGAAGGAGGAGCTCCCGCATTTCCGCCTCCGACAGCGTCTGCCCCGCCTTCACCGCCGCGCGACAGGCGAAGGTCGCCGCGAAGCGTTCCAGCCGGTTGGCCCAGCCGCCGAAGCGGCCCCGCGCGAGATCGGCCACCATCTCACGGAAACAGCTTCCGGCGTCGAAGCGCGCGTGCAGCGACGGCACGGTGTGGAGCACGATCGACCGGCCGCCGAACGGCTCCGTGTCGTAGCCGACGCGCGCGAGCTCGTCGCGGTGGCCCTCGACGGCCTCGAGCTCTTCATCGGTGAGCTCGAGGGTGAGCGGAAGGAGGAGGCGCTGCCCCACCGCGTCCGCGCGCCCCAGCTCCGCCATGACGTGCTCATAGAGCACGCGCTCGTGCGCCGAGTGCTGATCCACGATCACGACGCCGTCGGGCGCCTCGTAGAGGATGTAGGTGTCGAAGAGCTGCAGCAGCGGGGCGCGGAAGCCGCGCGGGAAGGCGGCGGCCGCGGGCTCGTCCTCCGCGGAGGGCGCGTCCATCTCCCCGTCCAGTGCCAGCGCGATGGCCGCGTCCTCACGGCGCCAGCTGCTGCCGTCCGGCAGCGAGGGCAGCGGACGCCAGTCGCCGACCGGAGCGGCCGCGACCAGCGCGCCGATCGCCTCCCGGATCGCCTCCTCGACCGCGCGCTCGGCGGCGATGCGCTCGCGGAAGCGCACCTCGAGCTTCGCGGGATGCACGTTGACGTCGACCTCCGACGGATCCACCAGGATGTCGAGGAAGAGCGACGGGCGGTCGCCGGGATGGATGGCGGCCCGGTAGCCCGCTTCGGCCGCCCGGACGAGAAAGGCGTCGCGAAAGGGGCGCCCGTTCACGAAGAGCTGCGTCCGGCGCCCGGTGGGCCGGGCATCGCCCGGACGCTGGGCATAGCCCTGCACGCGGAAGGCGCCGCGGGCGTAGTGCACCGGCACCAGCGTGCCCGCGAGCTCGCGGCCCCACACCGCGGCGAGCCGCTCGGCGGCGTCCTGCCCGGCGGGAAGGTGCAGCCTGGCCGCCGCATCCACCTCCAGCTCGAAGCCCGTCGCCGGGTGTGCCAGCGCGAGCGTCGCGAGCACGTCGTGCACCGCCCGCGTCTCGCTCGCGGCGGAGCGGAGGAATTTGCGACGCGCGGGCGTGTTGAAGAAGAGGGCGCGGACGGTGACGGTGGTGCCGCGCTGCCGCGCGGCGCCGGCGACCTGGTCGACCCGCCCGCCGCTGATCGCGAGCTGCGTCGCCTCGGTCGCGCCGTCGGCGGTGACGAGCGAGAAGCGCGACACCGACGCGATGGCGGGCAGCGCCTCCCCGCGGAAGCCGAAGGTGGCCACGCCGACGAGATCGCCGGCGCTCGTGATCTTGCTGGTGGCGTGCCGGTCCACGGCCAGGATGGCGTCGTCGCGGCTCATCCCGGAGCCGTCGTCGCTCACCTCGATCACCGTCTTGCCGCCGTTCTCGATGGCGACGCGCACGTGACGCGCACCGGCGTCGAGCGCGTTCTCCACCAGCTCCTTCACGACCGAAGCGGGTCGCTCGACGACTTCCCCCGCCGCGATCTGATCGGCGACGGCGTCCGGCAGGATGGCGACACGGCGGGGCGACGGCGACACGGCTAGTCGTGCACCGGCATGATGGCCGCGGCGGGAACCCAGCCCGTGCGTGCCTCCTCGGCGCGCACGAGCCACCATCCGCCGTCCTGACGCAGCGGACGCACCGCCGTGCCGGCCGCGAGCGACGCGAGCTCGGGAGCGCGCCCATGCGGCGATAGCCGCAGCGGCTCCGCATCGGCGACGATCGCCAGCGGCTCGCGGTACCAGTCCGCGAGCGCAAAGGCCGCGCACCCGATGACGAGCGCCGCGCCGACGAGTCCGACGACGCGTGCCCCGATCCGCCCGCGGCCCCGCAGGAAGAACGTCCAGCCGAGCAGCCAGCAGGCGAGCGCCGCGAGGGCCAGCTCCGACGGCGTCACCGGCGCGATCCATTCGCGGTGCGCCGACTCGTCGTCCGGCGCCGGCACCATGCGGAGTGCCCGGCGCACGGCGGCCGCCCTGGGGGCGAGCCGCGCCGCGCGGAGCCAGGCCGCGGTGGCCGCGCCTTCCGCTCCGAGCCGGTACTGCGCCGCACCCAGCGCATACCAGTGTGCCGGGACATCCGGCTCGGCACGCGCGCGGCGTGCGAAGCCGTCGGCCGCGGCGCGGAGCGCACCCGCGTGGTACAGCTGCTCCGGATTGGTCTGCGCGCGGACCCCGGAGGCGAGGGTGAGCAGGAGCAGCGAGGCGAGGGCCGCCCGTCGCGGCCCGCGGCGCGAGGTCGCGCCGAGACGCTCGGTGAGCTCGTCGAGCTCGCGGGCGAGCTGCGACGCGTCCGCTCCCTCCGGCTGCGGCCCGTAGCGGGCTGCGAGATAGGCCTCGCGGGCGGCCGTCACGCGCGCCGCGGTCGTCGCGTCGATGCCGGCGGCGCGGAGCGCCGACGACAGCGCTGGACCCGAGTAGCGGTCCACGTCGGGCACCAGCGCGCGAAGGGCCGCGTGCAGCCGGCGGTCCGCTCCCGTCGCGCTGATGCCCGACGGGCGCGGCCGCCGCACGATGCGCCGTGCACGGGCGGACTGTGCCAGCGCCAGTGCGGGCGGGAGCAGCACGACGAGCGCCCACAGCCACGCGGGCACGACCGTCGTGATCCGCTCGGCCAGCGGCGCGGAGGCGTCGGTGATGAGCTCCGGCGGCAGGGCGCGGGCGGTCGCGGCCTCCGGGGCCTCCGCGACGCTCACCGCCGTGGCGGGCGCCGCGGCCACGCGATAGCTGCGGGTATCGAGGTCGAAATACGGGTAGCGCAGTGCCGGCAGCACGAGCGTCCCGACGCTGTCGGGCACCGCGAGCTCGTGGAAGGTCTTCGTCCCGCCCATCACCCCGCTGGCGGTGGCGAGCTGATCGTCGACCTTGTCGGTGTACGCGCGCACGCTCGCCGGCCAGACGAGCTCGGGGGTGGGCCAGAGCGCGACATTGCCCCGCCCCGAGACCGCCACGTCCACGTTGAGCGCTTCGCCGGCGCGGCCGGCGGCGGGGCGCACGCTTCGCGCGATCGCGATGCCGCGCCCGACGGCGCCGCTGAACCCGGCCGGCTTCCCCGCCTCCGGCAGCGCCCGGACCGTGAGCGTGACGGGCCGGCTCTCGAGCGTGAACGGTTCTTCCTGGCTGAAGAACTGCACGGCGACCGGCACGCTGTAGCGAAGGGACGCCTCCGTGATGCGGAGCTGGCCGGGGACCAGCGGGAAGATCACCTGGTGCATCACGAAGAGGTCGTACCAGGTGCCGCCGACGCGCCGGCTCGCCGCGATTCCGGGCGGCACAGGCTGCGGATAGCTCCACACCCCTTCGGCGGCCGGCGGCTGCAGCGTCGGAGGTCGCCGCAGCTGCGAGCGCAGCTCGCGGGGAAACCAGGCCGCCGTCACCACGTCCACCTGCTCGCCGACGAACACGGTGTCGGCCGACGCGAGCACCGAGACCGCCGCCTTGCCGCCGCGACTCGGCGGCGGCGCGCGCTCGAGGATGCGTTTCACACGCGGGCTCAGGGTCGCCGCCGTCGCCGTCCCCGGCCCCGCCGTCACGGTGACCTTGAGCGCGCCCGTCTGCAGGATCTGCTGCCCCTGCCGGGCGCGCACGGGACCGAGCGGCAGAACTCCCGCCCGCAGCGCGCGCAGCTCGACCTCGAGGGTCGTGACCCGCGTCGGGCCGGCGCCGAGCGACACCTCCGTCTGTTCCGAGCGCCCGATGACCTCGAAGCCGTTCATCGGAGCGAGCGTCACCTGCAGCGGCTCGACGGAGTGGCTCACGGCGCGGACGGAGAGCACCACTTCCTCGCCCACGGCCACGCGATCGCGATCGACGCTCGCGGACAGGGAGGGCGGTCCGCCCTGGAACAGCAGCAGCGCGAGGGCGAACATCACCAGTCCTTCACCCCGCCGGCGCTCGCGGCCTGCATGCGGCGCTGCTGATCGGCCCGCGTGTCGCGCTCCTGGCGCTCCATCGAGTTGAGAATCTGCTCCGCCTGGCTCCGGCTCAGTCCTCCCGCCGAGGATTCCGCCGGCGGTGGCGGCTTGGCGCCGCCACCGCCTCCGCCGCCCCCGCCGCCGGCGTTCTTCGGTGGCGGCGGCGGCTTGAGCCGCTCGGCCAGCTCCAGGTTCCACTTCGCGCGGTCGGACGCGGGCTCGAGCATGAGCGCCTGCCGGAGATGATCGCTCGCCTCGCCGAGGAGGGCCTCGCGATGCGCGGAATCGGCGCGGGCCTGGAGCAGGTCGGCGACGCCGAGGTTGTAGAGCGCCCGGTAGCGGAGCCCGGGATCCACCGATTTCGCGGCCTCCGTGAGCGCGCCCTTCGCGACGTCCGGCCGTCCTGCCCGAAGCGCCGCCGTGCCCGCGTTGTAGAAGGCCGTGTCGCGCGCGCTGGAGGAACGGGCCTCGTCGAGGAACGCCGTGGCGGCGCGCGTGGCCTCGCCCCGCGCGAGCGCACGCTCACCCTCGGTGGGACGCTGCGCCCGCGCGCTGCCAGCGCCGAGGACCATCACGGCAATGGCGACGAGCGCCGTGCCGCGCCGCGTCAGCGTATACACCAGAAGCAGCAGCGTGGCAGCCAGCAGCGGGATCCAGGCGCGCGGCACCAGGTCGCTCGTGCGCGTCTCGGCCGACGGGCTCCGCTTGAGGCTCGCGAGGAGGTCCCGGATGGCGGCGGCCTGGTCGGGGAGATCGGCGGCGACGATCGTGCCGTCCCCCGCGTCGGCGACGCGGGACAGGATGTCGTCGCGGCGGCGCGTGACGACGATCTCACCCGCGTCGTCCCGCTTGTACTCCACGAGCGCGCCGGCCGAGTCGCGGATCGGAATCCGGGCTCCGGCGGCGGTACCCTCGGCCACGAGCACGAGCCGCACGCCCGCCTCCTTCACGGCGCGCGCGGCGGCGAGGGCATCGGGGAGGCTGTCATGCGTTTCGCCGTCGGTGAAGACGATCAGAACGCGGTCGGACACCTCGCCGGTGCCCTTGAGCAGCGCGGTCCCCTGTGCCAGCACGCTCTCGAGGCTGGTCCCGCCCTCGCTCGCGAGATCGGGGTCGAGCGCGTCGAGGTTGAGCCGGATGGCGCCGCCGTCCACCGTGAGCGGGGCCAGGATGTAGCTCCGCCCGGCAAAGGCGATCAGTCCCGCGCGATCGCCCGGCGAATCCTCGAGCAGGCGGCGCGCCTCGCGCACCGCACGCTGGAGCCGGTTCGGGCGGGTGTCCTCGGCGAGCATGGAACGGCTGATGTCCACCGCCATGACCATGCTGAGCGCGTGCGTGCGCGTCGTGATCTGGCTCCGGCCGCCGCGCGGGCCGGCGAGCGCCACGGCGGCGAGCAGCGCGATGACGCCGAACAGGAACGGAGCCCACCGGCCCCGCCCGCGCGCGAGGCGTCCGACGCCCGCGGACCACGCGTCCGCCAGACGGACCCGGCGCCGGCGCGCGAGCCAGACGAGACCCGCCGCCATGGCCGCGAGAAACGGCGCGAGAGCCACGAGCAGCGGGGCGTCGAAGATCATGGGACGCGCACGACCAGGGTGGCGCTCAGGAGGAGCTCGAGCGCGAGCGCCGCGAGACCGGCCACGATCAGCGGGCGGGTCTCCTCGTCGTAGCGGGCATACCGGGTGATCTGGATCGGCGTCTTCTCCAGCTGATCGATCTGCCGGAAGATCCGGCTCAGCGCCTCGCTGTCGGTCGCGCGGAAGTAGCGGCCGCCGGTCTCCTGCGCGATCTGCCGGAGGAGCGGCTCGTCGATCCGGACCGGGAGCATCTCATAGCGGAACCCGCCCGCCCCGCGACCGGTCGGGATCGGCGCCTCGCCGATCGTGCCGACACCGATGGTATAGACCTTCACGCCGTACGCTGCCGCCGTCGCCGCTGCGGTCCGCGGATCGATCAGTCCCTTGTTGTTCTCGCCGTCGGTGAGCAGCAGCACCACCTTGGAGCGATTGGGCGTCCGGCGGAGCCGGTTGACGGCGACCGCGAGCCCGCTGCCGATCGCGGTGCCGTCCTCGAGGCTTCCGATCTTGAGATCCATCACGGCCTGCTCCACCACCGCATAGTCGAGCGTGACGGGCACCTGCGTGAGCGCTTCGCCGGCGAAGGCCACGAGCCCGATGCGATCGGCCTCCCGCCCGCGGATGAAGCCGACGGCATCACGCTTGGCGACTTCCAGCCGGTTCGATGGCGCGAAATCCTCGGCCAGCATGCTGCTCGAGATGTCGATCGCGATCACGATGGCGATGCCGTCCTGCTTCGTCTCGATCGTGTCGCCGCCAAGCCTGAGGCCCGCCGCGCCGATGATCCATGCGGTGATTGCGAGCCCGCGGAGGACGGGTGGGAGACGGGTCCACCACGCGGCCCGGGCCGCCTCCGCTGGAATGGAGACGTCGCTGTAGGGCACGGCCCCTCCGCCGCGGCGTCGCCGCCACCACCAGAATGCCAGCCCGAGGAGCAGGAGCAGCAGCCACGGCCGCGCGAAGGTCATGTCGCCCCTCCACCCAGCATCGAGGTCAGCGCCGTTGCGCGCGCGGTCAGCTCGGCGACATCGGCCGGGCTCGCGCCGGCGAATCGCGCGTCATCGAGCGCGCGGAGGGTGTGTTCCACCTCCGCGGGTTGCACGCCGCCCGCGCTCCGGGCCGAGGCCGCACGGAGCCGCGCCGCCACCGCGCCCAGCACCGTGCGCGACTCGCCGGCCTCCGCCCACCGCGCGAGCGGCAGCGGCGGGACCGCGACGACGTCCGGCGGCGGCGCGGGGCGGCCGCGGCGGCGCCACCACCAGTGGAGCGGCGCGAGGAGGATCAGCGCGAGGCCGGCGAGGGCAATCGCGGGCCCCCAGGTGACCGTCCGGCGATGCACGATGCCGGCCTGCGGCTGCGGGCGGAGCGAGGTGTCGGCCGCGCTCGTCGGAAGGACGCTCGATACGATGAACGTGGTATCGGCCGCCGGGAGCGAATCGACGCTGCCGTCGGCCGACAACACGAGCGGCCCCGGTACCGACACCGTGTGGCGGCCCGGCGTCCAGGCGACGAGCGGGTAGCCGACTTCCGCGGTGGTGCCGCTCGTCACGATGCGCGGCCGGCCCAGCAGCTCCACGTCGCCGGTCAGCTCCCACGGAGCCGCGCGCACGCTGCGTCCCGCGGGCACCGTGACGCGGCGCAGCGCCCAGATCGTGTCGCCCACGGTGGGCTGCCGCGCCTGCACGAGGAGAAGGACGAAGAGCGCCGTCATCCGCGCCGGAGCCGGCGGGCCCGGAGCGCAAAGGCGTGCCGGAGCGGCAGCGCGTAGCTCGCGTCGGTCCGCAGGAGAATCTGGTCCACGCCGGCCGCGCCCAGGAGCCGCGCGCGCTCGGCCCGGCGGCGCTCGGCCAGCGCGCGCACGCGCTCGCGCACCTCGCGGCTCCCCGTGTCGACCATGACGCGCTGCCCGCTTTCGGCGTCCGCCATCTCGATCCAGCCCGATTCGGGCAGGTCCAGCTCGCGGGGATCCTCGATGACGATCGCCACCACCTCGTGCCGCGCCGCCAGACGGCGGAGCGGCTTCTCCCATCCTTCGGCGAGAAAGTCGGAGAGCACGGCGACGATGGCCCGATGGCGAAGCAGGCGGCTCGCGTAGGAGAGACTGGCGCCGAGGTTGGTGCGGCGGCCGGCCGGCGCAAAGGCCACGAGGTCGCGAATCACGCGGAGGGCGTGCCGGCGGCCCTTGGCCGGCGGGATGACGCGCTCCACCTCGTCGGCAAAGAGGAGCGCGCCGACGCGGTCATTGTGGTGGGCGGCGGCAAGCGCGAGCACGGCGCCGACCTCGATCGCGAGCGCACCCTTGCTCACCGGCTCGCCGAACCGGGTCGAGCCCGACTGGTCCACCACCAGCATGAGCGTGAGCTCGCGCTCTTCCGTGAAGGTCTTGACGTATGGGCTGGCGAGGCGGGCGGAGACGTTCCAGTCGATCGCGCGGAAGTCGTCGCCCGGCTCGTAGGCGCGGACCTCGGCGAACTCCATGCCCTGGCCGCGAAACACCGAGCGGTACTCGCCGGCGAAGAGCGAGGTGACGAGGCCGCGCGTCCGGAGCTCGATCCCCTTGACCTGCTCCAGCACGTCCGCCGAGACGGGGGAAGTGCCCAGGACGGTCACGGGACCCGGACGGCCTCCAGCACCCGGGTCACGACGTCGTCGGTGGTCACGTTCTCGGCTTCCGCCTCGAAGGTGAGGACGACGCGGTGCCGCAGCACGTCCGGCGCGAGCGCCCGCACGTCCTCGGGCACCACGTAGCTTCGCGCGCGGAGGAAGGCATGCGCCCGCGCCGCCTGCGCCAGCGAGAGCGACGCGCGCGGCGAGCCGCCGAAGGCGATGAGCGGCTTGAGGTCGGCGAGCCCCACGCTGGCCGGATCCCGCGTGGCCCGCACCAGGTCCACGATGTAGTCCACCACCTTCTGATCCATGTAGAGATCGGCGATCACCTGCCGCGCGGCGAGGATCGTGGTCGGCGTGAGCAGGCGCTCCACCTTGATCTCGTGCCCGCTGCTCATCCGGAGCAGTACCTCCTTCTCTTCGTCGCGGGTGGGGTAGCCCACGCGGACCTTCAGCATGAAGCGGTCGAGCTGCGCCTCGGGGAGCGGGTACGTTCCCTCGTTCTCGATGGGGTTCTGCGTGGCGAGGACGAGGAACGGCTCCTCCAGCGCGAAAGTGGTCCCGCCGATCGTGACCTGCTTCTCCTGCATCGCCTCGAGCAGGGCGGCCTGCACCTTGGCCGGCGCGCGATTGATCTCGTCGGCCAGGATGATGTGCGCGAACAGCGGCCCCTTCTTCACGTAGAAGTCCTGGCTCTTCTGGTCGAACACCATCGTGCCGATGACGTCCGCCGGGAGCAGGTCCGGCGTGAACTGGATGCGGGAGAACGACGCGTGGATGATCTCGGCGAGCGTGCGCACCGCCAGCGTCTTCGCGAGGCCGGGCACGCCCTCGAGCAGGATGTGGCCGCCCGTGAGCATGCCGATCAGCAGCCGCTCCACCATCACGTCCTGCCCGACGATCCGCCGCGAGACCTCCTGCACCACCCGCTGCAGGAGTGCGACGTCCACCGGCTCCGCGGCGACGGTTCCGTCCGCCATCAGTACCTCCGAAGGGATTCAGTCACGGTCGCGCTCGAGCCCGATGGCGCGATAGAGGGCACGCTCCTCCGCCGGCGTCAGCGGCCGGTAGCGGCCGGCCGGAAGGTCACCGAGGCGGACGGGGCCGTACGAGAGCCGCGCCAGGCGGTCGACCTTGAGGCCGAGCGCCTCGCACCACCGGCGCACGACGCGGTTCCGGCCCTCCTGGATGGTGAGGTCGACGATGCTGCGTCCCTCCTTGCCCGGACGCACCCGCACCTCGGCGGGTTCCACCGGCCGGCCTTCCACCATGACCCGCTGCCGCGCGGCGGCGGCCACTTCGGCCGTCGGCCGGCCGTGCACCAGCGCCGTGTAGCGACGCGGGACATGGTAGCGCGGATGCGTGAGGCGATGGACCGCGTCGCCGTCGGTGGTCAGGAGGAGCAGGCCCGTCGTCATCACGTCGAGCCGCCCGACGTACGTGAGGCCGCGCGCGTCCGGCACGAAGTCGAAGACGGTTCGCCGGCCCTCCTCGTCACTCGCGGTCGTCACCACGCCGAGCGGCTTGTGAAAGGCGAGCCAGCGCCGCTCGACACTCTTCACCGGCTTGCCGCTCACCGTGATCCGCTGCCGGTCCGGATCCACCTTGCTGCCGAGGGCCGCGACCTTCCCGTCCACGCGGACCTTGCCGGCCTCGATCAGCTCCTCGGCCGCACGTCGCGACGCCACGCCCGCCCGCGCGAGCGCGCGCTGCAGCCGCATCTCGCTCACGACTCGGCCGCCACCGCCACTTCGGCGCCCTCGGTGTCGCCGGTCGCCTGGTGCGGCTGGAGGGCGATCGTCAGCTCCTCCGCGCGAGGCAGATCGGTCAGATCGCGAAGTCCCAGCAGCTCGAGGAAGAGGGGCGTCGTGCCGTAGAGGAGCGGTCGTCCCATCCCCTCGGATCGGCCCACCACCTCGATGAGCCCGCGCTCCTGCAGCGAGCGCAGCACGCCGCCCGCCGAGACGCCGCGGATCTCCTCGATCTCCGCCCGCCCCACCGGCTGGCGGTAGGCGATCACGGCCAGCGTTTCCAGCGTGGCGGCGGTGAGCCGGGGCGCGCGCACGGAGAACTGGGCCCGCTCGATCGCGGCGGCGTGCACGGCGCGCGTCAGCACCTGGAAGCCGCCCGCGAGCTCGACCAGCTCGATGCCGTGCTGGTCGAAATCGTAGTGCTCGCGGATCTGGTCGAGCGCGACGCGAACATCGGCCAGCGACGCGTCGGGGTCGAGGGTGCCGAGCTCCTCGGCCGTGAGGGGACGGGCGGCCGAGAAGAGCGCGGCCTCAAGCAGCTGGGCGAGTGGCGTCACGGGCAATGACCATCGGCGAGAACGGCGCCGGCTGAGAGATGTGGAGCGCGCCGCGCTTGGCGAGCTCCAGGACGGCGAGCAGGGTCGAGAGGAGATCCACGATCGTCGGCCGCGGACCCAGCGCCTCGGCCCAGCCGATCTCGCCGCGCTCCTCGAGCAGCGCCTCGATTCGCCGCGTGGCGCCTTCGACATCGAGCGGCCGCGCCACGACCTTGTGGAGCACCGGCGACGGGATCGCGGCCACCACGCGCTCCACGGCCTGGAGCAGATCCATGATGTCCAGCGTGAGGGGCGGCGGCGGAAGTACCGGCGGCGGCGGCAGATAGCCGCGCGCGAAGCGCTCCGATCTCCGCTCCGCCGAGCGTCCCATCCAGATCGCGATCTCGCGGATCTGCTGGTACTCGAGGAGCCGGCGAACCAGCTCGGCGCGCGGGTCCTCCCAGCCATCCTCCTCGGAGCGGCGCGGGAGCAGCATCTGCGCCTTGAGCCGCACGAGCCGGCCGGCCATCTCGAGGTAGTCGGCCGCCTGATTGAGGCCCAGGTGATGAATCGAGCGGAGGAACTGGTCGGCGATGCGCGCGATGGGTATGTCGGAGATCTCCAGTTGCTCCTCGCGGAGGAGATGCAGCAGGAGATCGAGCGGGCCCGAGAAGGCGTCGAGCTCGACGACGAACCCGGGACCGGCGCCGAGGGTGGATGGCGCGGCGAGGGGTGTCGTCATCAGCCGAGCGCGTTCCATGATGGGCCGACGGCGAACGGTGCCAGCATCCCGGCCATGGCCCGGTATCCGAGTCCCACCGGCGCGAGCAGCACCTGCAGCACCGGACTGAAGAAGAGGAGGAGCAGGATGATCGGCGCGGGGCCCAGCCGGTCGAGACTTCGGAAGCGGGCGCCGATCGGTGCCGGGAGCGCGTGATAGAGAAGCTTCGATCCGTCGAGCGGCGGGACCGGAATCGCATTGAACACGGCGAGCAGGAGATTGAGGTAGATCCCCCACATCATCATGCGCTGGGCGGTCTCGAGCGGCGCCACCGAGGTCGTCACGCCGCCGAGATAGTGGAGCAGGATGAAGAGCACGGCGAAGACGGGAACGAGCACGGCGTTGGTGATGATTCCGGCCGACGACACGATCAGATCCCCGCGGCGGAAATTCCGGAACTTCCGCGTGTTGACGGGCACCGGCTTGGCGCCGCCGAACACGAAGCGCCCGCTGGTGGCGAAGAACATGATGCCGGGGATGAGGATGCTCTGCACGGGATCGATATGCGGCAGAGGGTTGAGGGTCAGGCGGCCCAGCATGTATGCGGTGTCGTCGCCCTGACGGAGGGCGGCCGCGCCATGCGCGTATTCATGGGCCACCATCGAGAAGACCAGGACCGGGAGAATCAGGATGAAGTCGCCGAGAAGCTGATTCAGGCCGGCCATCCGGTGGAGAGTCGGCGGAAGGTTACACCGGGCGGGAGAGCAAGTCAAAAGCCCATCCCGCTTGACGTTGCACCGTGCCGCGGATATACTTTCGGGCTTCGATCAGCCGTCATTCACCTGTGAGCAGGGGTCGTTGTGCCGCGAATCAAGTCCGCCAAGAAGCGCATGCGTCAGGCTCAGTCCGCCTCGGCCCGCAACCGCACCCAGCGGAGCCAGCTCCGGACCGCCATCAAGAAGGTGCGGACCGCCGCCCCGGCTGATGCCGCCGGCGCCTTCGCGGACGCCGTCGGCGTCATCGACCGGGCCGGCCGGAAGAACCTGATTCACCGGAACGCCGCGGCACGCCAGAAGAGCCGACTCGCCAAGGCCGTCGCGCGCGCCAAGTCCAAGTAGCGCAACCGAAGTCTGCGACAGAACAACGGGGGCCGGTCTCAGCGACCGGCCCCCGTTCCGTACCGGTGCTACCGCCCTACAGCGCCGCCAGCTCCGCCCCGCACCGTTCGCAGTACCACTCCGTCGGCCGGTTCATCGTGCCGCAGTCGGCACACTTGAGCGTCTTCGCCTGCTGCGCGGACGCCGTCCTTCCGGCCGGTGCGGCGACCTCCGCCGGTGCGGCCGACGGTTGACCACCGCTCGAGCGGGCCTTCGTTTCCGCCGTGTGCTCCCCGGTCACCGACTTGAGGAAGGCGAGCTCGTCGGCTGGTGCCTTGGGTACGAAGCGCGGCGCGGGAGGAGGCGCGGCCGGCTCCGGCGTGGGGGCGACTTCGTTGATCACCGGCTCGAACTCGACGGGCGGCTCGGCCGCACGAGGCGGCGGCGGCGCGGCGGCCGGCGGGGGTGACGGAGCGGCGGGAGCAGGAGCGGGCGCAGCGGCCGCCGGCGCCGAGATCGCGCGCTGCACCTCGGCGAGGCGCGCGATCTCGGAGCGCACCTGCGTCAGCTCTTCCTGCGCCTCCGACAGCCCGCGGCCCGCCTCGTCCCGGATCTCCTGCCACTTCGACTCCTCGAATTCGCCGACGGCGTGCCGGATCTCCGCTTCGGCGATCCGCTCTTCGGCCGCGGACTGCCGGCGCACCAGGTCCGCCTCCGACGCGCGGAACCGGTCGAGATCCGCGTTGATCGTATCGCCGTGGCCGCGCAGCTCCTCGAGGACCCCCTTGAGCCGCGCCTCGTAGTCGGCCCGGACCCGCTGGCGCACGGCATCGGGCGCGTTGCCCGCCGCGGCCAGCTTCGCGAGCCACTGCTCGTACTGGTGGCGGTCCTGGAGCAGCTTGTCGATCGCGCTTCCGGACTGGGCTGTTGGCTTGGCCATGGCGGCACCTTTCTCGACGCTCAACGCTTGCGGGGGCGGTCAGCTTCAATCTAACGGGGCACGGCGGGGGGCAACACGGAGGCTCAGGCGCGCTCGAAGACCACCTCGCCCCGGACGATCGTGAGGTCGGCGCGGCCGCGGAGCCGCCGGCCCGCGAAGGGCGTGTTCCGGCTCTTCGAGTAGAATGCCGCCGGACGCACCTCCCACTCGACGGCCGGGTCGAAGACCACGACGTCGGCCGGCGCGCCCACCGCGAGCGTCCCGCCCGGCAGGTTGAAGATCCCGGCCGGCGTGGTGCTCATCCGGCGGATCAGCTCGGGCAGCGCCAGCAGCCCCGGCTCGACCAGCTCGGTGATCGCGAGGCCGAGCGCGGTCTCGAGCCCGATGATGCCGTTGGGCGCGTCGTCGAACTCGCGCTCCTTCGCGTCGTAGTGATGCGGCGCATGATCGGTGGCGATCGCGTCGATCGTGCCGTCGCGCAGTCCCTCGCGGATCGCCTCGCGATCCGCGGGCTCCCGGAGCGGCGGGTTCATCTTGGCGTTCGTGTCGTACCCCTCGCACCGCTCGTGCGTGAGCGAGAAATGATGGGGGCAGGCTTCGGCCGTCACGCGGAGGCCGCGGTCCTTGGCGCGCCGGATCAGCTCGACCGACCCGCGCGTGGACATGTGGCACAGATGCACGTGACCGCCGGTGAGCTCGGCCAGGATGATGTCGCGCGCCACCATGATCTCTTCGGCGGCGGCCGGAATTCCCTTCAGTCCGAGGCGCGTGGAGACGATCCCCTCGTGCATCGCCCCGCCCTGCGCCAGCGTCGGGTCCTCGCAGTGGTCCGCCACGGGGATGCCGAAGGTCTTCGCGTACTCGAGCGCCGTGCGCATCAGATGGCTCGACACGACCGGCTTGCCGTCGTCGCTCACGGCGACCGCGCCGGCGCCGACCAGCTCGCCGAACTCCGCGAGCTGCTGTCCCTTCTGCCCGAGCGACACCGCGCCGATGGGATAGACGCGCGCCTTCCCCGCCCGCTGGGCCTGGCTCACGATGAACCCGACGGCGGCCTGATTGTCGGTGACGGGATCGGTGTTGGGCATCGCGCACACGGCGGTGAAGCCGCCGGCGGCGGCGGCCATCGCGCCGCTCGCCACCGTTTCGAGATCCTCCTGCCCGGGCTCCCGAAGGTGGGTATGGAGATCGATCAGCCCTGGCGCCACGACCTTGCCTGCCGCGTCGATCAGGCGGACACCCTCGCCCGCGGGGATGTTGCGTCCGACTGCCTCGACGCGTCCGCCGCTCACGAGCACGTCGGCGATGCCGTCCCCGCCGCGGAGGGGATCGATCACGCGGCCGCCGCGGATGAGGATCGCGCCGCTCATCGCTCCTCGCCTCCCATCGCCTGCCCCGGACCCGGCGCCCCGCCCGCGAGGAGATAGAGCACCGCCATGCGCACCGCCACGCCGTTCGTGACCTGCGGCAGGATGACGGCGTGCGGCCCGTCGGCCACGTCGCTGTCGATCTCGACGCCGCGGTTCATCGGGCCCGGGTGCAGGATGAGGAGCTCCTTCGGCGCGCGCGCCAGCCGCTCACTGGTGACGCCGAAGACGCGGTTGTACTCGCGGAGCGACGGAATGAACCCGGCCGTCATCCGCTCGAGCTGGAGCCGGAGCACGTTGAGCGCGTCGGCCCACGCGATGGCGTCCTCGATGCGCGGGATGACCGTCACGCCGAGCGATTCGATGTCCCGCGGCATGAGCGTGGCCGGGCCGCAGACGGCGACCTGGGCGCCCAGCTTCGTGAGCCCCCAGATGTTGCTCCGCGCGACCCGGCTGTGCAGCACGTCGCCGCAGATCGCGATCTTGAGCCCCTCGATGCGGCCGAAGCGGTCGCGGAGGGTGAGGAGATCGAGCAGCGCCTGCGTCGGATGCTCGTGCTTGCCGTCGCCCGCGTTGATGACGTTGGACGCGATGCGCTGGCCGAGGAACTGGGCGGCCCCCGAGGCGCCGTGGCGGATGACGACCATGTCGATCCGCATCGCCTCGAGATTCTTGGCCGTGTCCACCAGCGTCTCCCCCTTGGAGACGGACGAGCCCGACGCCGCCACGTTGACCGAGTCGGCGCTCAGGCGCTTCTCGGCGAACTCGAAGGAGATGCGGGTGCGGGTGGAGGCTTCGAAGAAGAGGTTGACGATCGTCTTGCCGCGGAGCGCGGGGACCTTCTTGATGGCCCGCTCGCTCACTTCCTTGAACGGCTCCGCGGTGTCCAGAATGAGGCGAATCTGCTCGGCGCTGAGCGGCTCCAGACCTACCAGATCCTTGCCCAGCCCCGTCACTCAGGGCCCCCGCACCAGCTCGACCGCATCGCGGCCATCGAGCTCCGAGACGAAGACGTCCACCCGCTCGTCGGGTGCCACGGTCATGACCTTGCCCACGATGTCGGCCTGGATGGGAAGCTCCCGGCCGCCGCGATCGATCAGCACGCAGAGCAGCACCCGGCGCGGGCGGCCGAAGTCGGCGCATTCGTCGAGGGCGGCGCGCACCGTGCGGCCGGTGTACAGGACGTCGTCGACGATGACGACGGTGCGGCCCTCGAGATCGGGCAGCTGCGTCTCGCCGACGACGGGCCGGGGGCCGATCGTCTGCAGGTCGTCGCGATAGAGGGTGATGTCGAGCTTGCCGCAGGGGATGTTGTCGTGCTCGGCGCGGTCGATGATGCGCTTGAGGCGGTAGGCGAGCTCGACGCCGCGCCGCTGGATGCCGACGAGAGCGAGGCCGTCGGTGCCGCCGCAGCGCTCGACGATCTCCGATCCCATGCGGGCAAGCGCGCGGGCGATGGCCGTCTCGTCGAGCAGCGGGGTGCGCGTGGTCATCTCGGGCGGAGAAGGTATCGGGGGGCCGGACGCGGCGCAACCGCGTCCGGCGACGGACAGGGTGGGATTCGAACCCACGGTACGCTTTCACGTACACACGCGTTCCAGGCGTGCGCCTTAAACCACTCGGCCACCTGTCCCGGCCCCGCGGGGCGGGGTTCAGGCCGGCGGCAACTTACCGGCGCGGCCGGTGGCGCGGCAAGTCAGGCGCGGCCGCCGTCGGGCGGCGGGAGCGTCCCCACGGGACCGAATGGGGTGAGCACCGTCGCGACGCCCATGCCCAGACCGCGGAGCCGGTTCCGCCAGAGGATCCGGCCGGTCGAGGCGTCGAGGCAGAAGAGCTCGCCCGCCGCCGTGGCGAGGAGGCGGTCCCCGTCGGCCGCGAGCACCACCATTGCGCTGCCCCGCTTGAGCCGCGTGCGCCACCGCTCGCCCCCGGTGGCGACATCGAGCGCGATGACGCTGCCGCCGATGCCGACCCACGCGAGATCGCGCGGCAACCCTCCCACTAGGGCCGGGGCCGCGTGCGAAGACCCGCGACACCGACCGCCACGAGCCCGGTGGCGATGAAGAGCACCCCGGGGGCGGGGCCGTCGGCACCAACCGGCCGCCGGCAGAACCCCGTCGCGAGACAGTAACTCGACGCGGAATCATCCAGCAGCATCGTGGGCGACTGCGCGGGAAGCGCGGCGAGCGCGAGGAGCGCGGCGGCGATCATTCGAGCGGCTCCACGGCGCGGTCGCAGAATCGGCAGACCTGCGCGCGCGCCAGGATCATCTCGGCGCAGTACGGGCACTCGCGCTGTGCACGGCTTGTCGTCCCTCCGGGGGTCGCCGCGACGGCCGGGAGCTCCCCGCCCCGCCGCTCCTCGTTCGCCACGATCTGCGCCTGCACCTGCCGCCGGAACTCCAGCGGCGCGGCGATCCGCTCGAAGCTCTCGCGGGTGCCGCCGGTGCCCACGATGGTGATGCTGCCGAATCCCAGCATGCGGCCGAGCAGCGTCTGGTCGACCCCGATCGCCTCGACCTTGCTGAGCAGCGTCTCCAGCGAATCCCGCTGCACCACGCCGGTCTTCACGAGCACACGCTTGTCGGTGACGGCGAATTCGGACGTCGTCTGCCGGATCCAGGGACCGATCGCCGCGAGGAGGGCGAGGACGACGAGACCCGCGGGGACCCAGAGCTTCCACGCGTCCTCATAGGCATTGGTGCTGACGAGCTGCCCCGCGACGCCGGCGACGACGGCGAGGGTAAGGAGGAGGAGGCTGGCGCGGAAGGCGATCCAGTGGAGCCGGGCGCGATAGACCACGCGCTCGCCCGGCAGGAGGTGGTCGTCGACGTAACTCATGGCCACCTCCCAGCGGACAGGGTGGGATTCGAACCCACGATACCCTTGCGGGTATGCCGGTTTTCGAGACCGGTTCCTTCAACCACTCGGACACCTGTCCTGACGGGTGGCAAAATAAACTAGCGCCGCTCGGAGAAGAAGCGCTTCAGGAGGTCTCCGCACTCGTCGGCCATGAGGCCGCCGACCACCTCGGGACGGTGATTGAGCCGGGGCTGGCGGAGCAGGTCGTAGACCGATCCCGCCATCCCACAGCGCGCGTCGGCGGCGCCGTACACCACGCGATCCACCTTGGCGAGAATGATGGCACCGGCGCACTGCGCGCAGGGCTCGAGCGTCACGTACAGGGTCGCGTTGGGGAGACGATCGGTCTTGGCCGCCTGGAGCGCGCGCTGCACCGCGAGCAGCTCGGCGTGCGCGGTGGGGTCGTTGCGCTCGATGGTTTCGTTGTGGGCCTCGGCCAGCACCTCCCCATCCCGGACCACCACGGCCCCGACCGGGATCTCCTCGCGCACCGCCGCCGCCCGTGCCAGCCGGAGCGCCGCCTGGAGTCCCGCCAGGTCGGCCGGCGAAGGCGTGCCCCTACGCACTGGCCGCGACCGGCATCGACGGCTCGCGCGAGAAGCGGAGCTCGCCGCCCGCGTTCTCGACGAGGATCGTATCGCCGTCCTGGTAGCGACCCTCCAGCACCGCCATCGCGAGCGGGTTCTGCAGCTCGCGCTGGATGACGCGCTTGAGCGGGCGGGCGCCGTAGACCGGATCGTAGCCCTTGTTGGCCAGGAGCTCGCGCGCCTCGGGCGTGATCCGGATGTGGAGGTGTCGCGCGTCGAGCATCTTCTCGAGTCGGGCGAGCTGCAGTGCCACGATGTGCGCCAGATCCGCGCGGCTGAGCGGCCGGAAGACGATCACGTCGTCAACCCGATTGAGGAACTCGGGCCGGAAGTGGCGCCGCAGCTCGTCGCGCACCTGCTCCTCGACGGCGGTCCACCGCGCCGCGTCCACCTCGCCCGCGTCGACGATCAGCTGACTCCCGATGTTCGACGTCATGATGATGACGGTGTTCCGGAAGTCCACGACCCTGCCCTGGCTGTCGGTGAGGCGGCCGTCGTCGAGGATCTGGAGCAGCACGTTGAAGACGTCGGGATGCGCCTTCTCGATCTCATCGAAGAGGATCACGCTGTAGGGCCGGCGGCGCACCGCCTCGGTGAGCTGGCCGCCCTCCTCATGGCCCACGTAACCCGGCGGCGCGCCGATCATCCGCGCGACCGAGTGCTTCTCCATGTACTCCGACATGTCGAGCCGCACCATCGCGCGCTCGTCGTCGAAGAGGAATTCCGCCAGCGCGCGCGCCGTCTCCGTCTTGCCGACGCCCGTGGGGCCGAGGAAGATGAAGGAGCCGGTCGGCCGGTTGGTGTCCTGCAGGCCCGCGCGGCTGCGGCGCACCGCGTTGGCCACGGCGACGACCGCCGCCTCCTGCCCGACCACGCGCCGGCCCAGCTCCGCCTCGAGCCGGGTGAGGCGGTCCCGCTCCGACTCGAGCATCTTCGATACGGGAATCCCGGTCCACCGCGCGACGATCTCCGCGATGTCCTCCGCGTCCACTTCCTCCTTGAGATACTTCGCCTTCGTCTGCACCTCCTGCAGCGTCGCCTGG
Organism: Gemmatimonadales bacterium; assembly: GCA_025935995.1. Lineage (GTDB taxonomy): Bacteria > Gemmatimonadota > Gemmatimonadetes > Gemmatimonadales > GWC2-71-9 > JAICUF01. The sequence goes on along the minus strand of JAICUF010000008.1, from coordinate 11,257 downwards.
TCCTCGGCCAGCTTCCGCTCGAGCTCGGGGATGCGGCCGTACCGGAGCTCCGCCGCCTTCTGCAGGTCCCCGCGCCGGGTGGCCTGGTCCACCTCGTTCCGCAGCGACTCCACCTCCGCCTTGATCTGCTGGATCTCGACGATGGCGCTCTTCTCCGACTGCCACTGCGCCTTCATGCCGGCCGAGCGCTCGCGCAGCTCGGCGATCTCGTGCTCGACGGCGTCGCGGCGGTCGCGCCCGGCCCTGTCCTTCTCCTTGAGGAGCGACTGCCGCTCGATCTCGAGCTGCACGATGCGGCGCTCCACCTCGTCGATCTCCTGGGGCAGGCTGTCGATCTCGATCCGGAGCCGGCTCGCGGCCTCGTCGATCAGGTCGATCGCCTTGTCGGGCAGGAAGCGGTCGCCGATGTAGCGGTCGGAGAGCGTCGCGGCGGCCACGATCGCGTTGTCGGTGATCCGGACGCCATGATGCACTTCGTACTTCTCCTTCAGGCCGCGGAGGATCGCGATGGTGTCGGCCACGCTCGGCTCGCCCACCAGGACCGGCTGAAAGCGCCGCTCCAGCGCGGGGTCCTTCTCGACATGCTTCCGGTATTCATCGAGCGTGGTGGCGCCGACGACGTGCAGCTCGCCGCGCGCGAGCGCGGGCTTCAGCATGTTGGACGCATCCACCGCGCCTTCCGCGGCACCCGCCCCGACGATGGTGTGCAGCTCGTCGATGAAGACGACGTAGCGCCCCTCCGCCTCGACCAGCTCCTTCACCACGGATTTCAGGCGCTCCTCGAACTCGCCCCGGTACTTGGCACCCGCGAGGAGCTGCCCGATGTCGAGCGCCACGAGCTCGCGGTTCCGGAGCGACTCGGGAACGTCCCCGTTCACGATCCGCTGCGCGAGGCCCTCGACGATCGCGGTCTTGCCCACACCGGGCTCGCCGATGAGCACCGGATTGTTCTTCGTCCGGCGCGAGAGGACCTGCATGACCCGCCGTACCTCCTCGTCCCGGCCGATCACGGGATCCAGCTTCCCCTTCCGCGCCTGCTCGGTGAGGTTCCGCGTGAAGCGCTCCAGCGCCTGGTACTTCTCCTCGGGGGACTGGTCCGTCACGCGGTGCGACCCGCGCACTCCCTCGAGCGCCGCGCGGAGATCGTCCGCGTTCACGCCCTGCGCGGTGAGCAGCTCCCGCGCCGTCGTCCCCTTCTCCTCGGCCAGCGCGAGCAGCAGGTGCTCGGTGGATACGTAGGCGTCACCCAGCGCCTTCGCCTCGTGCTCGGCACGATCGAACACGCGGTTGATCTCCCGGCTGAACGTGGGTTCGGCGCCGCCGCTCTGGGACGGGAATCGCGCGATCTCGCGCTCCGTCGCCTCGCCAAGAGCGCTCACGTTGAGCCCGGCCTTCTGCAGGAGCGGCTGGACCACGCCTTCATCCTGGCCCAGCAGCGCGGCGAAGAGGTGCGCGTCGTTCACCACGGGGTTCCCGCGGCTCCGCGCGAGCTCCCCCGCGTCGCGGAAGGCTTCCTGTCCCTTGATCGTCAGTCGTTCCGGTCTGATCATCGCATCCCCCGCGCGCGGCGAATTCCGGCTGGTTCCGTCCCGGTCAACGCAATCTTTCTCATGCCGCCGCGCAATGGCAAGCCGCGTACCGCCCATCCCTGCCGCAATGACAGACGCGCGAAGGGGTCACCCGTCGCCGGATGACCCCTCCGCCTATCTCGTGCTGGTGACTCGCCGCTGCACGATCAAGCGCCTCGTGTAGGGCCGTCCGTCGACCGTGAGGCGGCACCAGTAGACTCCGGTGGTCACCTCCCGTTGCCCGTCCAGATACTTCCCGTCCCAGAACGCCCTGTAGGTCCCGCAGCCCAGGTGAATGCCGTCGAGCCGCTGCGGCACGTGCTCCGCCACGAGCGGCACCGCCACCACCTGCGCGATCACATTCAGGATTTCCAGTCGGACGAGGGGACGGTTCCCCCTGCTGCACACCTCCGGGTGAATCTCGAACGGAATGGTTGTCGACGGGTAGAACGGATTGGGGTAGTTCTCCTTCAGCTCGACGGCCGGCAGCGAATCCCTGACCTGCGCCGCGACGGGCGGACCTGCCCCGATCATGAGCCCGAGCCACCACCCCGGCCACGCCATGCGGACCATGTGGGCTCCTAGCTGACTTGAGGAAGACGGTGGTGGCACCTCCGGGAAAGTAGTGTCGCGACTGCACTTACGGGCTTGGGCTCAAGATGCGTGGGAAGCCGCGCCACGTCAAGCTCCGAGCGGCCTTACCCGACGTCTCCGCGGCCGCTAGGTTTCACGCTCACTATGGCACAACCGGCACGCGACATCTTCGGCAAGCGCACGGCCCTCGTGGTGGACGACGACGCGGAGGTGCGCCGGCTGATGCGAAGAGCACTGGAAGGGGACGGCTTCCGGGTCCTGGAAGCGGGCGACGGCCGGGAGGCGCTCCGGACGCTGAGCCGTGAGGGCGAGATCGCCGTGATCGTGGCCGACCTCCGGATGCCGCGGCTCGACGGCCGGAACCTGGCGGCGCATCTGGCCGAGCGCGACGGGGCGCCGCCCATCCTCTTCGTCTCGGGCTACGATTCGCCACCCAGCCCGCACCACCTGCCCGGCCCCTTCCTCGCCAAACCCTTCACCCCCGCCGCGCTGGTCGAGCGGGTGCGGCTGCTCCTCGGCGGCTAGCGGCTGCGGCTTTCGCCGCGGAAGCGGCGGCGATCGCCCTTCCGCTCGGTCCACCCGCGCGCGTCCGCCCATTCGAGAAGCGGGATCAGGTACTTCCGGCTCAGTCCCGTCCGGTCCCGCACGTCCCCCACCGTAAATTCCCCCTCGCCGCCCAGCGCCCCCAGCAAGGATACGAACTCGTCGAGCGCGGAGCGGGCGTAGTAGCGATCGCGCTCCACCGCCTCGACGCGCCCTTCCGCGGCCGCCGCGCGCAGGGAAGCACCGACGTCCGAGCGGCGAAGCGCGTCGCCGATCTCCGCGGTGGTGGGCGGCGTGAGGCCGCCCGCCGCGAGGGCCGCGACGACCGCATCGATCTGCGCCGGGGCCGCGCCGCCCGCGGGACGAAAGCCGCGCGCGCGGACGAGCGCATCGCCGACGGAAAGGTCTCCGGCCGCCGCGGCCTGATCGATGCCCGCCTGCGCCAGCGATTCCGGTGCGTGGAGGCCCCGCCGCAGCGACTGGAGCGGCATCCCGGCCTCGGCGGGCTGCGCCCGGTGAAAGGCGTTCACGAGCTCCGCCGCGCGCGCCGCGAGCGCGGCGACCACGGACTCCGCGACGAGCTCCTCCCCGACCCGCACGATCCCCGGAAGCCGCCGCGCCAGCTCCGCCGAGCGCCCGGGCGACTCCCCGAGCAGCACCGGCACCAGTCGCACGGCGAGGCCGTGGCGCCTGCGGGTCACCAGCGCCGCGAGCCGTAGAGCCCGATCCGCCGCGGCGAGCTCCGCCGGCCAGCCGGCGCCGCGAGCAGGCGGCGCGGGGTCGAGCACTTCGCCGCCTCCGATGGTGCGTGCGGGGTTCAGCGTCCGGATGACGAAGCGATCGCCCCCCCGGGCGATGATCGCGCGATCGAGCCGAAGCCGCGCGAGCCCGCTCGTCCCCGGCGCGATCGGCGCGCGCGGGATCGCCCACCCCACCCATTCGCCGGTGCCGTGAAGCACCCGGATCCGCTGCCGGCGGCTCACGGGGCCGGGTGCCGACCGATCGAGCGTCAGCCGGACATCGAGTGCACGGGATGCGAGCCATGGGTCTCCCGCGGCGACCGCCACGTCGCCACGCGCGACGGACTGCCGGTCCAGGCCGGCGAAGCCGATCGCAGTGCGCGAGCCGGGGCGCACGGATGCGGCGGCCCCGTGCGCCTCCGTCGAACGGATGCGCGCTTCCGCTCCGCGGGGCAGCAGCCGAACGTGGTCGCCGGGCGCCGCGGAGCCGCTCCAGCAGGTGCCGGTCACGACCGTGCCGATGCCGGGCACCGAGAAGGCGCGGTCGACCGGCAGCCGGAAGAGATCGTCGGCGCCCCGGGGCGGGATCGCAGCGAGTCGCGCGCGGCTCCGCGCCACCAGCTCCGCCACGCCTTCCCCGGTACGCGCCGACACATGCGCCGGCGGCTCGAACGCGATCGGCGACGTGCGGAGCCGCTCGCCTACCTCCGTCGCGACCAGCTCGAGCCATTCGGCATCGACGAGATCCGTCTTGGTGATGACCGGAATGCCCGCGGGGACGGCGAGGTGCTCGAGGATGAGCAGGTGCTCCAGCGTCTGGGGCATCATGCCCTCGTCCGCCGCGATCACGAGCAGGGCCAGATCGATGCCGGACGCACCGGCCACCATCGTGCGCACGAAGTCCTCGTGGCCTGGGACGTCGACCACTCCGGCTGTCCGGCCGTCCCCGATCGGAAGCGGCGCGAAGCCCAGGTCGATGGTGATCCCGCGACGACGCTCTTCGGCGAGCCGGTCCATGCGCCGGCCCGTCATCGCCTCCACCAGGAGCGACTTGCCGTGATCGATGTGACCCGCGGTCCCGACGATCACGCCGCCCTCCACGGCTGTACCTCCCAGAACTCGAGCGCCGGCAGCGCCGCGCCTTCGCCCAGGTGGAAGCGTATGAAGCGGGAAAGGAGCCGGCGGTGGGCCGCGGCGTGACGTTCGTCGAGCGGGGGAAGCTCCGCGTCCGGGTCGAGGAGCGCGGTGAGATCGCGACGGGCGTCCACCGGGAGGATGGTCGTCGCGTGCCCGCGCGCGCAGGTGCCGCAGAGCGCTCCGCCGTCGCGCGCGCTGAAGGCGAGCTGCCCCGCGGGATCGAGGGGCGTACCGTCCCGGACGCACGCTTCGAGCGACGGCGAGAAGCCGAGGCTGCTCACGAGGGCCCACAGGAGCCTGAGCGCCGTCGCCTCGACGTCACGCTCGGGGGCGGCCTCGAGCCGGTCCAGCGCGTGCCGCAGGAGATCGAAGCTGTCCGGGTGGGGATCGGGCGGCGCGAAGCGGAGCATGACCTCGGCCAGCGACGAGGCCGCCGCGTAGCGGTCGAGTCGCTCCGCGAGACCGATGCGCACCCGCGTCACGTCGAAGGCGGTAAGCAGCTGGAGCTCGCGATGCTCCTTCACGACCACATGGGCGACGCCATCGCTCAGGAGCTGCAGCGCGGCGCCGAAGCGGCTCTTCGGCCGGAGCGCGCCCTTGGCGATCGCGCTCTGGACGCCGTGCTCCCGGGTGGCGAGGCGCACGATCTTCGACGTCTCACTGTAGCGGAGCGAGGCGAGGACGATGGCGGGGGTGATGACGAGCGGCATCCCCGCAATCTACGCCTACAGACCGGCGCGAACACCTGCGAGGAGCGCGCGCCGCCGGCCGGGAAAGCCCACCACCGTCTCGTAGCGACGGTCGAAGAGATTCTCCACGCGGACGCGGAGCCCCACGCCGGGGGACCGTCCGCGCGCCCGGACGAGGTCCACCTCCGCGGCGAGCTCCAGCGTGACCACCGTGGGGAGCGTGACGCGCTCGGCCGGAAACGGCCTGAAATCCACGTCGTCGCGCCGGCCGATCACGAGGAGGTTGGCGAAGGTGCGAAGCCATGGCGCGGGGCCGACCGCGAGACCGATCCGGCCCGAGTGCGCGGGCCGGCGAATCAGCGGCGCGTCTGCGAGGAAGACGGGTGAGTCGCCGGTGCCCGCATCAGTGACGCGGGTCGAAATCCAGCTGTACTGCGCGGTGAGGCCGACCCGCCCGCGGCGGAGCGCGGCCACCAGCTCCAGGCCGTGGGCCCGGGCCGCGGCCAGGTTCCGGTAGGTGGGCTCACCCGGGGCGGCGGGCACGTACTGGACGAGATCATGGAACCGCTGGTCGAACCACGTCGCGGCGAGCGTGCCGAATCCGCCGGAAACCCGCTGCTCGAGCCCGGCATCCCAGCTGGTGGTGCGCTCGGGGCGAAGGTCGGGATTCCCGACCTCGAACGGGCTGGCGGCCGAGATCTCGGAGAACGTCGGCGCCTTGAAGGCGTTGCCCAGCGTCGCCCGAAGGCGCGTCGAGCCGAACCGGAGCGCGGCCCCGCCCCGCGCCGTGACGAACGTGCCGAACGCGCTGTTGTCGTCCAGGCGAAGGCCGGCGTCGAGCATGACGCGCCCGGCCGCCTCGGCGGAGGCCTGCAGATAGGCGGCACGCGTGACCCGCGAGCGATCGAAGCTGTCCGGCTCCGCGGCTGCGCCACCGCCGAAGTTGGACGTCGTGAGGCTCGTCTGCCGTTCGTGCTCGCCCTCGAGCATCGCGCCGGCCACGATCGCGGTCGCGTGGCCCGGGGTCGCGATCAGGCGCGCATCCACGCTCCGCCGCGCCGTGAACGCGTCGCGGGACGACGCGAAGGCAAAGCCCGCCGTGTCGGCGGGACCATCCGGCGCATCGTCGAATTCGTCGCGGCCGGTATGCACCGCGAGCGCGACGCGTGCCTGCCAGAGCGCGGACAGCCGCCGGCCGGCATCGAGGCCGAGCACGAGCTGCCGGCCCTTCGTGACCTGATTGCTGTCGATCACGGCGCCCGAGCCGTCGGTGGGAAACCGGTAGGCGCGATCGCTGTAGCGGCCCGTGAGCGACAGATCGGTTCGCGCATCGGGGGCGCCGTCGAAGCGAACGCTGCCGGTCGTATTCCGGTAGTGGCTGTTGAACGGATACGTCCCATCGGTGTCGAGGCGCCGGAGGCCGGCCGACACGCCGCCGTGGGCGCCGCCGCCAGCGCCCGAGGCGTCGATCACGGTACTCCCGAAGCTTCCCGCCTCGGCCGTCAGCGATCCGCGGGCGGGGCCGTCGCCGCGCCGGGTGATCACCTGCACCACCCCCGTGACGGCGTCGGCGCCGTAGATGACGCTCGCGGGGCCGCGTACGATCTCGATCCGATCGACGTTGGCCGTCGAAAGATCGGCGAAATCGAACGCGCCACCGGACTGATTCATCGGCACGCCGTCCACGAGCACCTTCACGTCGTTGCTGTTGCCACCGCGGAGAAAGAGCGACGTCACGCCGCCCGCGGACCCGACCCGCACCACGGCGGCGCCGGGCACATCCCGGAGCGCGTCGGCTACGACATCGAGGTCGCGGAGCCGGAGCTCGGCGCCGGTCACCACCGTCGTCGCCTCGGTGGCGCGGCTCAGCGGCGCGGGCCGGCGGGTCGGCGTCACCACGACCGGCGCCAGCTGCACGGTATCGGCGGGCTGCTGCGCGGTGAGCGGCCGGCTCGCGAGGGCGAGGAGGAGGATGACAGGCGTGACGCGGACTCTCATGACACGGCTCCCTTGTCGTGCTCGGTCTGGCGAAGCGGGGTGATCTGCGGCGACCCGTCGCGCCACGGGGTGACGGCAACCGGCCACCGGAAGACCTCGGCCAGGATCGCGGGGCGCAGGACCTCGGCGGGGCTGCCGATCGCGGCCACCCGGCCGCGATCGAGCAGCAGCATGCGATCGGCGAAGCGGGCGGCGAGGTTCAGCTCGTGCGTGATCACGATGCCGGTGAGTCCTTCGCTGGCGAGCTCGCGAACGAGCTCGAAGAGCTCCATCGCGTGGCGCACGTCGAGGGAGGTCGTGGGCTCATCCAGGACGAGCACCCGCGGCTCCTGCGCGATGGCGCGGGCCACCCGCACCCGCTGCCACTCGCCGCCCGACAGCTCGTCCACCCGGCGCGCGGCGAGCTCGGCTACGTCGCAGCGCGCGAGCGCGCGCGCGACGGCCGCGTGATCGTGGGCCCCCGCCGCGGCCATGGGTCCGAGGCGCGCGTACCGGCCGAGCATCACCATGTCGCCCACCGCGAGCGGAAAGACCGTCTCCTCGCGCTGCGGCACGACCCCGACCGCGCGGGCGAGGGCCTCCCGCCCCCACTCGGCGGCGGACCGCTCGCCGATGAGCGCCGCGCCGGCATCCGCCGGCAGCAGCCCCAGGAGCGCCCGGAGCAGCGTGGTCTTGCCGCTCCCGTTCGGCCCGCCGATCGCGAGCAGTTGCCCCGGCACCGCCTCGAACGAGACGTCCTCGAGCGCGCGCGCGGCCGAGCCCGGGTAGCGGACGGCGAGGCGCCGCGCCGCGACGATCATGCGAGCGTCCGGCGGAGAAGCACGGCGAAGAGCGGCACGCCGACGAGCGCGGTCACCACACCGACCGGCAACTCGAGCGGCGGCAGGACGCTTCGCGCGATCGTATCAGCGAGCACGAGGAACACGCCGCCCGCGAGAAAGGAGACGGGCAGCAGCGTGCGGTGCAGCGGCGACCACACCATCCGGCACGCGTGCGGCACCACCAGCCCGACGAAGCCGATGATGCCGCAGGTGGCGACGCTCGCCGCCGTCAGCAGCGACGCCGCGACGTACACGATGCGCTTGGTGCGCTCCGCGCTGGCGCCGAGGTACTCCGCCGTGTCGTCGCCCAGCGCGAGGAGGTCGAGCGAGCGGCCGCTCCGGGCCAGCACGGCGACCGGCACGACGGCGTAGAGCGCGAAGACGGCGAGCGATTGCCACGACGCGCCGCCGAATCCGCCCAGGAGCCAGAGCAGTGCGTTCCGGAGCGTCGGCGCATCGGAGAGGACGATGATGGCGCTCATGACCGCCGCGGCAAAGGCGCCGACGACGACGCCCGCGAGCAGCAGCACGCGCGGGTCGAGCCGGCGGCCGCTCACCACCGCGAGGCGGTACACCAGCGCGATGGCGCCGAGGGCGCCGGCGAAGGCCGCGAGGGGCACGGCCCAGGCCGCACTCGACCGGACCGCGATCGCGGCGACGGCCCCGAGCCCCGCCCCGCCCGAGAGTCCGAGCAGATAGGGATCGGCCAGTGGATTGCGGACCAGCGCCTGCAGGGCCGCGCCCGAGAGGGCGAGGCCCCCGCCAACGGCAAAGGCGAGCAGCACGCGCGGCAGCCGGAGCTGGCGGACGATCGCTGCCGCCGGCGCGGCCGGATCGACGAGCCCGCGCACGACCGCGCCCGGCGCGAGGGGTACCGACCCGATCGCGAGGCCGAGCACGAGCGCGGCAAGGACCGCGAGCGCGAGCGCGGCGTTGCGGCCGCTCATCGGGCCCCGGCCGCGAGGCTGGCGCGGAGCTCCCGGATCGCGAGCGGCGCGCGAGGGCCGGGCCGGCTGAACTCGGAGCCGGGAGCGTGGATGAACCGCCGCTCCCGCACGGCGCGTACGGCCTGCCATTCGGGCCGCGCGGCGAACGCGGGCAGCGCCGGATTCGAGGTGAAGACGAAGTCGGGGTCGCGCGCGGCGGCCGACTCGATGCTGATGCGGCCGGATGAGGCCGGGAGATCGGCAAAGACATTGCGCGAACCGGCGCGGGAGAGGAGCTCGCTCAGATAGCTGCCCGCACCAACGGTCATCGGGGGCTCATCCCAGACGAGGATGAAAACGCTCGGGGGGTGCGGGGGCGTCGGCACGGTCGCGGCCGCGAGCTCGGCATCGAAGGCCCGTGCGACGGAATCGGCGGTCGCCGCGTGGCCGGTGAGCGAGCCCAGGAGCCGCGCGAGCCGCGGGACATCGGCCAGCGCATCGCTGCGCACCTGAATGGCCGGGATGCCGAGGGCGCGGAGGCGTCGCGCGGCGTCCGCATCCTGGCCCGAGAGATAGAGCACGACAAGATCGGGCCGTGCCGCGACCACCGCCTCGACGTTCGGGTTGATGCCGTCCCCCATGTCGGGAACGCGGGCAGCCGCGGCGGGATAGTCGCACCAGCGCGTGCGGCCCACGAGGTCGGAGCCAGCGCCGATGGCGAAGAGCAGCTCGGTGGTAGCGGGGATCAGCGAGACGACGCGCCGTGCGACGGGCCGGACCGTTACCGTGTCGCCGGCATCGTCCACCAGTGTGCGACCGGCGCGCCCCGCCGCGGGGCGGCACCCGCCCAGAGCGAGAACGAGGAGGATCAGCCGGAGCGGCCAGCGACGTGTCACGGAAAACGCCCGTCCCCGGGTGAACGGAGACGGGCGTGGAACGGCCGGCTGCGGCGGTCCGTCACGCCACCCCGCCCTCCCCCGAGGGCTTTCAGTGGTGGCGCGAACGGAGAGGTCTCCTGGCTTCGGGCCTCCATCCGCCTTCCCGGTTGCCCAGTGGCGCTGGATGGAGCAAGCTGCCCGTCACAGTGGCGGGGCCGCGCCGGTGTTGCACCGGCTTCCGAGCGCCCCGTTCGCGAGGATCAGTTGTCGTACGCGGGCAAGTCTATGGCACGTCGTCGGTCCGCGCAAGCAGGTCGATGAGGCGCGCCTTGAGCGCCGCGCGCTCGGCCCGATACCCGTCGTCGTCCCCATCGGCGTGCGCGGCCGCGCGTTCGGCGTGGCGCGCATCGAGCCGCGCGATCGCATCGATGAGCGACGCCGGCGTGTTCCCGCCGCGTCGCGGCGCGGCGCGGAGAACGCGCCAGAGGGCGAACAGGAGTCCGGCCGCGAGCGCGGCCACCAGCGCCGCCAGAGCCCAGGGTCCGAGGCGGAGGCGGTGCGGGAGCCGCAGGGTGATCACCGTGCCCGCGGTCACCGCTCCCTCCCAGCGGGCAAAGCCGCGGCCCTGGATCGTCTGCGAGTCGGGCTGCGCCCGGAGCCCGCCCTCCACGCGCGCGGATTTCTCCTCCAGCATGATGTTGACGAGGGGGACGGCCTCGTCGAACCGGTAGCCGACGCGCCCGATGTCGCCGGGCAGCGCGTACTGCAGCACGACCTGCTTGTCGCCCGGCGCGACCGGCGCGTAGAGTGCGGCGCTGTCACCGCTCCGGACGATCGACTCGGGCGCGAAGTCGCCCTCGCCGGCGGTGAGGCCGGTCGCCTCCGGCGGGACCGGCACCACCCACACCGGCCGGGCGCTGTCGGGCGACACCAGCGCGGTTGTGCCGCCGTTGTGCAGCACGATCACCTCGACCACCGCCCGCGCGCCGTGCTCGTCGGGCGCGCTCACCACGATGTGGCGCGCCGCCATGGTCACCCGCCCGCGGGATGACGTATCGGAGACGACGAGATCGATCGCCGTATCGGGGCGCTCGGGATTGGTGTGCACGGGGGACGCGAAATACGCGATCCCGTCGTGGCGGGAGCTGAAGAGATAGATCGCGGTGGTGTCGGCGGTGAAGCGGAAGCGGAAGCGGCCGCGCGCGTCGGCCAGGCTGGAATCGACCGGGCCCTGCTCCGCGCGTCCCACCCGGTGCATCACGACGCGGGCGCCGGCGACCGGCAGGGTGTCGGCGTCGCGGACCCGGACCACCCGTCCCCCCGCGACCACGGGAACCTGCGCCGCGGCCGGCGGAGCGGCCAG
>JAICUF010000210.1 GCA_025935995.1 Gemmatimonadales bacterium | reverse complement strand
GCGCCATCCCCACGTGCTCGATACCGCCAACGTGAAATGGGCGCACCGCGCGGTGTGGGCGCCGACGGTGATACGGAAGGACGGCTGGTACTATCTCTTCTTCGGCGCCAACGACATCCAGAAGGACGGCGAGCTGGGCGGCATCGGTGTCGCGCGCTCGCGCTCGCCGGCGGGGCCGTTCACCGATCATCTGGGAAAACCGCTGGTCGGGAAGTTCGAGAACGGCGCACAGCCCATCGATCCGTTCGTCTTCCGCGACGAGGACGGCGCCTACTACCTGATCTACGGCGGCTGGAAGCACTGCAACATCGCCCGGCTCAAGCCGGACTTCACCGGCTTCATCCCCTTCCGCGACGGCACCACCTTCCGCGAGATCACGCCGGCGGGCTACGTCGAGGGGTCGTACATGTTCCGGAAGGGCGGCAGGTACTACTTCATGTGGTCGGAAGGCGGCTGGACCGGGCCCGACTACGCCGTCGCCTACGCGATCGGCGATTCACCGCTCGGCCCCTTCCACCGCATCGGGAAGATCCTGCAGCAGGACTCCACCGTCGCGACCGGCGCCGGCCATCACTCCATCCTGCACGCGCCCCGCTCGAAGCACTGGTACATCGTCTATCACCGCCGCCCCCTCGGCGAGACCGACGCGAATCACCGCGTCGTGAGCATCGACGAGCTGCGCTTCGGCCCGGACGAGCGGATCGAACCGGTGGTCATCACGCGTGAGGGCGTGCGGCGGGATCCGCTGTAGCCGCCGCGATCCGTGCCCGACCCCTCAGATCTCGACGCTCTCTTCCAGCAGGCGGTCGCCGCCATCGACGCCGGCGATCTGCGCACCGTCGAGCGGCTGCTCGCGGAGCATCCGCGCCTGGCCAGCGAGCGGCTGCAGCAGCCCGGCGAATGGCTCCAGGCGCAGGTGGGCCGCGCGCTCGACGGCTTCTTCGCCCGGCCCTGGCTGCTGTGGTTCGTGGCCGAGGATCCGGTGCGGCGGGGCACTCTGCCGCCCAACATCGGGGAGATCGCCCGCGCGATCGCCGCCGCGGCGCGCGCGGCCGGCGGACCGGACCTCCAGGAACAGCTCGACCACGCGCTCCGGCTGGTGGCCTGGTCGAGTGTCGCGGCACGCTGCGGCGTGCAGCTCGCCCTGATCGACGTGCTGGTGGACGCGGGCGCGGACCCCGCGCGCGAGGTGAACAACGCCCTCGTGAACGGCCATGCGGACGCCGCGCGACACCTGCTCGAGCGGGGGGCGATCCTCACCTTCGCCGCCGCGGCCTGCCTGGACCGGTGGGACGACCTGGAGCGGATGGCGCCCGTCACGAAGCCCGCCCAGCGTCGCTTCGCCTTCGTGCTCGCGGCGCTCAACGGACGGACGGACGCGCTCCGGCGCATGCTCGCGATGGGCGCCGACGTGAACGCGCCGAGCGAGGCGCTCTATCCGCACGGCACGCCCCTGCATCACGCCGTCTGCTCGGGCTCGATCGAGGCGGTGCGGACGCTGGTCGAGGCCGGCGCCGATCCCGCCCGCGCGGACACCGCGTGGAACGGCACCCCGCTCGGCTGGGCGGAATACTACGTGGAGACTTCCGAGGCGGGTCGGAAGGCAGGCTACCGGGCGATAGCCGGCTACCTGCGCTCGCTGCCCCCCGCCGCGGTGCGGTGAGCATGGCCGGCCCGGCCCGCCCGGCTCGCCACCGCTCCTCTCTGGCTCACGCGCCCGTCCGCCGCTAGTTTTCGCCATCCCCAATCAAGGCCCGGCTCTGACGGACCTGCGCGCCACTCTCCAGACCGCGCTTCCCGGCCACGTGATCGAGCGCGAGCTCGGCCGGGGCGGGATGGCGACCGTCTTCCTGGCCCAGGACCTCCGGCATGACCGCCCGGTCGCGCTCAAGGTCCTCCATCCCGATCTCGC
>JAICUF010000180.1 GCA_025935995.1 Gemmatimonadales bacterium | reverse complement strand
TCGATCGTGTGGGCGCCGAGGATGCGGGTCATCGGCTCGAGCCGTTCATCGGTGCGCTCCGGGATCGCCCGGCACGACCGGGCGGAAGACGAGGTCGAAGGCGAGGAAGAGGGTCTTGGAGAAGGGATAGAAGATGATCGGCGCCAGGATCATGAGGACGGCGCCGCCGTACTGCAGGAGCGTCCAGGGCGGCGTGGGCCAGGTGAGCACCAGCGCCGCCACGAAGACCGCCGCGAAGAGCAGCTCGGCCGCGATGATGTTGAACATGTACGACCCCACCACGTAGCCCTGCTCCTCGCGCTCCAGCACCAGCCCGCAGGAGGGGCAGACCGGCCGCATGCGGAACCAGCCAAGAAAGATTGCGCCGGCGCCGCAGTTGGGGCAGCGGCGGCGCAGCGCGCGCGAGAGCATGCGAAGGATCGAGGGAGCGGCCATGCCCGAAAAGGTACGAGATCGGGGGCGCGCCGCCAGCGGCACGCCCCCGACCGTCGTTCGTCTTTCGATTGAGGTTCAGTTCTGCGGCTCGTTCGCCACCGGCGTCGCCGTGCTGGTGTCCGACGTCGCCTCCGGCGCGGGGCTCACGATCCGGGTCGAGTCACGCAGCATCCGGATCTCCAGCTGGAAGCTCTGCGACAACTCCGGCAGACTGACGGGACCGGCGCCCGCCGAGTCCACCCGCTCGCGCACCCGCGCCAGGCTCACCGCCGCCTTGCCGTAGGTGCTGTCCGCCGCCAGGGCCGCGCTGAACGCCGACTCGGCCTCGGCGAAGTGGCGGGTCTGCTCCAGCGCGATCCCCAGGTTGTTCTGGAAGACCGGCGACGTGCTCCGGAGCTCGACCGCACGGGCCAGCGGCGGCAGTGCGTCCTCCGCGCGACCCTGCTGGATGTAGATGAGGCCCAGGTTGTTCATCGCCCACACGTCGTGCTCGTCGGCGAGGAGCGCCTGCTGGTAGGCGTCGATGGCGCCGTCGATGTCGCCCTGATGCTCCAGCACGCGGCCCTGTAGGCGGCGCGCCACCGACGAGGTGGAGTCGAGCTCCAGCACGGTGTTGAGCCGGTCGAGCGCGTCGTCGTAGCGGCCCAGCTCGATCAGCACGCGGCTCGAGTTGAGGAGCGCCTTCTGGTGCCTGGGGTCGAGCGCGAGCGCGCGATCGAAGGCGGAGTCGGCGGCGGTGAGGTCGCCGGCCTTCCACTTCGCGAGGCCGATCATGTAGCTGGCGCCCGCGTTGCCCGGGTGACGCTCGCCGTAGGCGGTGAAGAGGCGGGCGGCGTCCTCGTAGCGGCCGGCGCGGTAGGCCGAATCGCCATCGGCAAAGGTGACGACGACCGGCTCCGTGGTGACCGGCTGCGGGACGGTGCGGCTGACCGGCGTGGTAGCGCCTGCGGCCGAGGTGGTGGTGCGCACGGGGGCCTTGGCGTCGCCGCCGCACGCGAGCACGGCGAGCGGAGCGAGCGCCACGAGGGCGACGAACGGGAGACGGCGGGCGGCGGACATGGCTTCCTCCTCGAGTGGGGCGCCCGAAGGCGCGGTGGACGGCGCCCGGAGGAAAGGCAAGGCGGCGGCCACGATTCGGCGGAGGGGGCCGATGCGAGTGATGTGCTCTGGTGACAGCGGGTTGGCCCTGCGCGGCGGCTCCCGGGAGGAGCGCCGTCGTGTCCGGTCGGACACGGGGCCGCGCAGGGCCTCGTGTCCCGGCGAACACGCTACCGCTGGATGCCGAGCCGCCGCATGATCTTGAGGAGGCTCGCATGGTCGGCGAGGCCGAGCGCCTCGGCCGTGCGCGTGATGTGCCACTCGTGCTTCTCGAGCGCCGCCACGATGATCCGGCGCTCCGCCTCGGCGCGCTGTTCCTGGAACGTCTCGGCGGCGGGGGCGTCGGGGCGGCGGGACGCGTCGCCCGCGATCGACTGCGGCAGGTGCTCGGGCCGGATCACCTCGCCGTCGGCCGCGATGACCATCTGCTCGACCGCATTCCGGAGCTCGCGGACGTTGTTGCGGCGCCAGTCGTACGCCATGAGGAGCTCGGTCGCGTCACCAGAGAGGCGCCTGGGCAGCACTCCGAAGCGGGCACAGGTAGCGGCAAGGAACTGTGCGGCGAGAAGCGGTATGTCGGTCGCGCGGTCGCGAAGGGGCGGCACCGCGATCTGGTGGACGTTGAGCCGGTAGTAGAGGTCCTCGCGGAACCTCCCCCCCGCCACCTCCGCCTCGAGGTCACGATTGGTGGCGGCGACGACGCGGGCCTCGACCGGCACCGCGCGGCTCGAGCCCAGGCGGGTGACGGTGCGGTCCTCCAGCACGCGCAGCAGCTTGGCCTGCGCGGGCAGCGGGAGCTCGCCGATCTCGTCGAGGAAGAGCGTGCCGCGGCCCGCCGCCTCGAAGGCGCCATGACGCGTTGCGGTAGCGCCGGTGAACGCGCCGCGCTCGTGGCCGAAGAGCTCGCTCTCGACCAGCTGCTCCGGCAGCGCCGCGCAGTTGATGGCGACGAACGGCGCCGACGGGTTGGCGCCGAGCCGGTGGAGGTCGCGCGCCACCAGCTCCTTGCCCGAGCCGCTCTCGCCGGTGATGAGCACGGTGCTCGGGATCGGCGCCACGCGGGCGATGGCCTCGCGCAACTTCGCGATCGCGGCACTCCGTCCGAGCAGGGCGCTCTCGCCCAGCCGGCGCTGCAGCGTCCCCACCTCGAGCCGCAGCCGCCGGCGCTCGATCGCCGATGCGATCTCCTGCACCACGCGCTCCATCGGCTCGGCCTTGTCCACGAAGCCGTAGGCACCGAGCCGCACAGCCTGCACGCAGCGCTCGTAGCTGCCGGTGCCGGTGTAGACGATCACCGGCGTCTCGATCCCCTTCTGCTGCATCGTGCGGAGCACTTCGAACCCGTCGATTCCCGGCATCTCGAGGTCGAGGACCACGCAGTCCACGGCATCGCGTGCGAGGCGCTCGAGCGCGGCCGCCCCGCCTTCGGCCACCGCCGTTTCGTACCCGCCCACGCGCGCGAGGTCATACGCGTACTGCTCGGCCATGGGGCGGACGTCGTCCACGATCAGCACGAGGGTCATGACGAGGGGAGCTCCACGATGAAGCGCGAGCCGGAACCTGGCGCGGTCTCGACCCGGAGGGTGCCGCTCAGGTCGGCCACCAGCCGCCGCACGACGCTCAGGCCGAGGCCGGTGCCGCCGGCGCGGGTGGTGTAGAAATCATCGAAGGCGCGATCGAGCTG
>JAICUF010000062.1 GCA_025935995.1 Gemmatimonadales bacterium | reverse complement strand
TGTCTCCTCCGCCTCGCGCGCGATCTCCTTCGTGCGCTCCACCCAGGGCGCGAGCTCCTCCGGCGGATACAGGTAGTCGTAGCGCGCCTCGACGCCGGCCCCCTTCCGGAACCAGTCGTGATAGTTCCGCCCGTGCACCCGCACGTATCCCACCGGCGACGTGACCGTCGCGCTCGGCTTGATGCTCCGGCGAAAGCGCGGCTGGTCGAGGTTCACGAAGCCGATGCCGCGCTCCGCCAGCTCGGCATAGAAGGCAGGCTCGTTCCAGCTCTCGTGGCGCACCTCGAGCACGAGCGGAAACCGCGCGAAGGCGCGGCTCACGTCGTCGAGCCATTCCCGGTTCCCGTCGGTGCGGCGGAACGACCAGGGGAACTGCATGAGGAGTGCGCCGAGCCGGCCGGCGCCGAGGATGGGGAGGAGGCCGCGCGTCGCCTCCGCTACCTCACCGCGGGTGAAGGCGGTGCCGCGCTCGTGGGTGAAGCGCTTCCAGAGCTTGGCGGTGAAGCGGAAGCGCTCGTGGTCGGCGACCCGCGCGACCCACTTCGCTGCGGTGGCCGGCGCGGGCGGACCATAGTAGCTGCTGTTCACCTCGATCGTGTCGAAGTAGCCCGCGAGCCAGGCGAGCGGATCGAAGCCGCGCGGCTTCGGCTCGGGATAGGCAATCCCGGCCCAGTCCTTGTAGTTCCAGCCCGCCGGTCCGATGCGGATCATGGCGGAGGATGCAGGGCGCTCGTCCGCCGCGCGGTGATCCCTGCCCAATTGGTTGTGGCAGCGGTGTTCATGGTTGCCAGCCGCGAGCCGGTGTCCTACGTTGAGATACTATGCATGGGCATTGCACGCATGTGGTCCACCTCCATGGAGGCGACGTCGCGCAGCTCCGCGAGCGCGCGGGCCGTTTCCTCGGCGACGGCCTCGCCGCGGGCGAGGCGGCGCTCGTGATCGCCGGCTCGCCGCACATCGACGCCTTCATCTGCCAGCTGAGCCAGGACGGCCACGATCCGATCGGCGCGATCCGGAGCGGCTGCCTCGCGCTGGTCGACGCCGCGACGATGCTCGCCGAGATCATGCCGGGCGGGGTGCTCAGCCGGGCGGCGTTCGACCAGTCCATCGGCGGCGCGCTCGGCGCCCTCCGGGTGCGCTCGGGGAAGCGGAGCGTGTACGCGTACGGCGAGATGGTCGGGATTCTCTGGCAGGCCCGCCGCTACGCCGAGGCGGCGGTGCTGGAGGACTACTGGAACGAGCTCCTCGGCGAGGGCGGCCTCAGTCTCTTCTGCGGCTACCCGATCGATCTGCTCGACGCGCACCTCGACGTGGAGGCGCTCCGCCCGCTGCTCGCCGCGCACTCGGTGATGGAGTCGAGCGGCCCGGATTTCGACGCCGCGCTGTCGCGGGCCATCGCGTCGGTGCTCGGCGTGCCGGTGCCCGGCGCCGAGCTGCGGCCGGGGTGGGGGCCCGCGACCGGATCCGAGGCGATCGCGCTCTGGCTCCGCGAGGCATACCCGGACCGTGCCCCGGAAGTGCTCGACCGGGCGGTGCACTATCAGGCGTCGCAGCTCAAGGCCGGGTAGGTGGCGACGCCGAAGGGCGGCATGATCGATCGCGAGCACCTGGCCGCGATCGTGGATTCCTCCGAGGACGCCATCGTCAGCAAGACGCTCGAAGGCGTCGTCCAGAGCTGGAACCCCGCCGCCGAGCGCATCTTCGGCTACTCCACCAGCGAGATGATCGGCAGCTCCATCTTCCGGTTGATCCCTCCCGAGCTCCACGACGAAGAGCACCGGATCCTGCACGAGATCAGCCTCGGACACCGCATCGCCCATTTCGAGACGCAGCGCATCCGGAAGGACGGCCGCCGGATCGTCATCTCCCTCACCGTGTCGCCGGTTCGCGACCGGTTCGGCACGCTGATCGGCGCCGCCTCCGTCAAGCGCGACGTGACCGAGCAGCGGAGCCTCGAGGAGCAGCTCCGGCAGGCGCAGAAGCTCGAGGCGCTCGGGCAGCTGGCCGGCGGCGTTGCCCACGACTTCAACAACATCCTCACCATCATCGCCGGCTTCACCGCGTTCCTCGGCCGCGCCATCCCGCGCGATTCGCCGGCGTGGCCCGATCTCCAGGGCATCGAGAACGCCACCGAGCGCGCGAGCCGCCTCACGCAGCAGCTCCTCGCCTTTGCGCGGCACCAGGAAGCGGAGATCGAGGTGCTCGACCTGGCCGCGATCGTGAACGAGACGGCGGTCCTTCTCCGCCGGGTGCTGAGCGACCAGATCCGGCTCGACGTGAAGCCGTCGGGCGCCCCCATCTGGGTCCGCGCCGACAAGGGCCAGCTCTCGCAGGTGCTGATCAACCTCGCCGTGAATGCGCGCGATGCGATGCCCGACGGTGGCATCCTCACGATCGGCACCTACGACGACGCCGACTCGGCGGTGCTGACCGTCCGCGATACCGGGCAGGGGATGGACGAGGCGACGCGCACCCGCCTCTTCGATCGCTTCTTCACGACGAAGCCGAGCGGGCAGGGGACCGGTTTGGGGCTCACGACGGTGGCGACGATCGTCCGCGCCGCGGGTGGGCGGATCGACGTGGAGAGCGCGCCGGGCCAGGGATCGGTGTTCCGCGTGATCCTGCCGCGGTCGAAGGCCGCGCCCGAGGCGGACGAGCGCCCGGATGAGGCCGAGCTGCGCGGGCGGGAGACGGTGCTCGTGGTGGACGACGAGAGCGGCGCAGCCGCGCTCGCCGCACGGGTGCTGCTCGACTACGGCTACACCGTGGTGCAGGCGATCGGTCCGGGCTCCGCGATGATCGCCTTTGCGCAGCGCACCGGTCCCATCGATCTCGTCGTCACCGATCTGGTGATGCCGGGGCTCAACGGCTACGCCCTGGTGGAGCAGCTCCGCGCCCACGAGCCGGCGCTGGCCGCCCTCTTCATCAGCGGCCACGCCGACAAGCTGATCGACGCCGGCTCACCACACTCGGGCGGCATCACGATCGGCAAGCCGTTCACGCCGCTGCAGCTCGCGCGCGCCGCCCGCCGTGCGCTCGAGAGCTGCCCCGTGGCCGGCGCGCCCGAAGAGTCGCGCGCCGGCTCCCGCTAGCGGAAGGTGCCCGGACTCACGCTGTAGAGCATCTGGTACGCCCCCGCCTCCTCCTCCGGCGACCAGAAGCCCATCTGCTCCTCCCACCGGAGCGTCTGCACTCTCCGGCCGCCGATCGTGATGAATCCCGCGGCGCGGCTCGTGACGGCGCCGAGTTTCCGCAGGTCGCGCAGTCCGCGAATCAGCGTGTCGCCCCGCTCCTCCACGATCCGCCGCGCGGTGCCGGGCCCGAATCCGGGAACCCGGAGCAGCTCCTCGCGCGCGGCCGTCCGCACCTCCACCGGAAATCGCTCCGGGTGCGCCAGCGCCCACGCCGCCTTCGGGTCGGTGGTGAGCGGAAGGTTGCCGGCGTCGTCGAACACGACCTCGTCCGCCGAGAAGCCATAGCCGCGGAGCAGGTGGTCGGCCTGATAGAGCCGGTGCTCCCGGAGCGCCGGAGTGGCGCGAACCCCTTCCATCGGCGTATCGCTGATCGGACGGAAGGCGCTGAACTGCGCGTGATGCATCCCGCCGCCGGCGTAGAGGCCCGAGATGCGGTCGACGATGGTGCGGTCGGTGTCGGGCGTCGCCCCGACCACGAACTGCATCGTCATGCCGGCGGTGCCGCCCGGCCGGAGCGGATCGCGGGGCCGGCCGTCCCGCTCCTCGCGCCGGCGGATCAGGATCCGGCCGCGGGCGCGCTCGAGCGCGGCCAGGGTCACGTCGAGATTCTTCTCAGGCGCGATGCGGCTGAGGGTGGCGCCGCAGGGTGCTTCGAGGTTGACCGAGACCCGGCTCGCGAGCTCGGTGAGCCGGTCCACCTGCGCCGCCTCCGCGCCCGGCACGATCTTCACGTGGATGTAGCCGCCGAAGCGGTCGCGCACGCGGATCAGCTCGAGCGCGGTGATGAGGTCGTCCATCACCTTGACGGGCCGGCCCGGAATGCCGGTGGTCACGAAGAGCCCGTCGCACCAGTTGCGGCGGAGCGCGCCCGCGAAGATCCGCGCGAGCTCCTCCGGCTTGAGAAGCGTGCGCGGCATGGGCCGGTCGCGCCGCATGGGGCAGTAGTGGCAGTTGTAGCTGCAGGCATTCGTCATGAGGATCCGAAGCAGCCGCGCGCGGCCGGTGCCGTAGCGCAGATCCCGGATGTTGAGCGGCCGGAGCGCGCCGACCTCGTTTGCGTGGCGGAGGCGGGGCGGGAGGCGACCGGCCGAGGCCGAATCGAGGTCGTCGGCGGCGTCGGCCATCAGGGTCGCGATCTTCTGTTCGAGCGAGGGGCTTGGCATCGGCGGGCTCCGGAAGTCGGGGTTTCACAGTACCGAAGAAAACCCGAAAACGCAAGACGCGATTCGCCGCCGTGACCTGACCCACCGCCCGCGCGCCGTGCCCACCCCATCATGGCGCATGGCCGCCCGGAAGCTCTTCCTCCTCTCGCCGGCGCACTGCGGCGGGAAGCGGGCCGGGTACCTGATGAACGAGCGGGCCACCTTTCCGCTGGCACGGCGGATCCAGGCCGGCGGCATCACCCTGGGCGAGGCGTTCAGCTTTCTGAGCGGCCTCTACTTCCGCGGCAAGCTGGCCTACGCCGAACGCTTCGGCGAGCCGCTCGTCATCACGGCCAATCGAGGGCTCCTGCCGGCCGCCACGCCGGTGACGGTCGAGGATCTCCGGAGCTTCGGCGGGGTCGACATCCATCAGGGCGATCCGCGCTACCGCGAGCCGCTCGCGCGTGACCTCGTCCGCCTTCGCCGCGCGCGACGCCCGGTCGTCCTGCTCGGCAGCATTGCGACGGCCAAGTATGTCGATGTCCTGCTCGAGGGGCTCGGCCGGCGCCTCCTCTTTCCCGCCGACTTCGTGGGGCGCGGGGACATGAGCCGTGGCGCGCTGCTGCTTCGCGCGGCAGCGCGCGGCCGCGAGCTCGACTACATCCCCGTGAGCGGCGCTGTGCTGAGCACTGCCCGCTCCCGAACGAAGGCGACGTCATGACGAGTGTGAAGATTCCATCCGCGGGCGACGCGGACGTGCGCGCCGGACGCCGGACCGTCCGTCTCACCAACCTGGACAAGGTCTTCTTTCCCGGGCACGGGTACACCAAGGGCGACCTGCTCCGGTACTATGCCGCCGTTTCCGAGTACCTCCTCCCGCACCTCCGGAACCGCGGCATCACCATGAAGCGCTACCCGAACGGCATCCACGGGAAGTTCTTCTTCATGAAGCGCACGCCCTCGTCCGCGCCCGAGTGGATCGAGACCTGCGAGGTGCTGCACAAGTCGGCGAGTCTCATCGCCTTCCCCATGGCCCAGGACCTCGCGTCCCTCCTCTGGCTCATCAACCTGGGCTGCATCGACCTCAACCAGTGGTATGCGCCGTGTGACGACGTGAATCGCCCCGACTGCCTCAACTTCGATCTCGACCCCGGCGACGATGCGCCCTTCGAGAGCGTGCGCGAGACCGCGGCCCTCGTACGCGACGAGCTCACCCGACTCGGCATGAAGCCCATCGCCAAGACGAGCGGGGCCTCCGGGATCCATGTCTACGTGCCGATCGTCCGCGGGCCGCTGCAGAAGCAGGTCTGGACCTTTGCCAAGGCCTTTGCCCGCCGGATGGAGCAGTCGCGACCCGATCTCGTCACGGCGGAATACCGCGTCGCCGACCGCCCGAAGGGGCGCGTCCTCGTGGACTACAACCAGAACGCGTGGGGCCGCACCCTCGCCTCCGTGTACTCGGTGCGTCCGGTGCCGGATGCGACCGTCTCGACGCCGGTCACGTGGGAGGAGATCGAGCGCGACGTCGAGATCGGCGACTTCACCATCCGGACCGTGCCCGCGCGGCTCCGGAAGCGCGGCGATCTGTGGAAGCCGGTCCTGGCGCCGCGCGGCCGGTTTCCGCTGGGGGAGCTCCTGTGACCGCCGCGCTCGAATATCCGATCGCCCCGATGGAGGCGCGGAGCGTGGACCAGCTGCCCGCCGGCGGCGGCTGGCAGTACGAGCCCAAGTGGGATGGATTCCGCTGCGTGGCGTTCAAGGACGGGAAGCGGGTGCGGCTCCAGTCGAAGGCGGGCAAGCCGCTCGAGCGGTACTTCCCGGACGTCGTCGAGGCGGTCGCGTCGCTCGGCGCGGCGGCGTGCGTGCTGGATGGCGAGATCGTGATTCCGGTCGGGAAGCGGCTCTCGTTCGACGAGCTGCTGCTTCGGGTGCATCCCGCCGCGAGCCGGGTGAGGACCCTGGTGGCGGCGCACCGGGCGCGATTCGAGGTCTTCGACCTGCTCGCGGACGAGCGCGGCCGCCCGCTCGTCGGGCTGCCCCTGGCCGAACGGCGGCCCAGGCTGGAGGCGTTCGCGGAGAAGTTCTTCGACGATCCCGCGGCGCTCACGCTCTCGCACGCCACCACCTCCCTGGCCACCGCCCGGAAGTGGCTCGCCGGCGGCAAGGGCGACCTCGACGGCGTGATCGCGAAGCGTCTCGACTGCGACTACCGCGCCGGCGAGCGCGACGGCATGGTGAAGGTGAAGCGCCAGCGGACGGCCGACTGCGTGGTGGGCGGCTTCCGCTACGCCAGCAAGGCCCGGGTTGTCGGCTCCCTGCTCCTGGGCCTCTACGACGACGAAGGACTGCTCCAGCACGTGGGCTTCACGTCCAGCATGGCGGCGGCCACGCGAAAGGAAATGACGGCGCGGCTCGAGGCGCTGGTCGAGCCGCCCGGCTTCACCGGCCGCGCCCCCGGCGGGCCGAGTCGCTGGAGCACCGAGCGCTCGAGCGAGTGGGAGCCGCTCCGGCCCGAGCTCGTCGTCGAGGTCGGCTTCGACCACGTATCCGGCGGGCGGTTCCGGCACGGCACCCGCTTCCTCCGCTGGCGCCCGGACAAGGCGCCGCGGCAGTGCACGATGGACCAGCTCTCGCGCTGAGCTAGAACCGCGGCGTGCCGCCCATCCCGCCGCTGCCGCGGCCCCCCATGCGGCTCCGCATCTCCTCGCGCCGGCGCTCCTCCGCTTCCTTCCGGTTGTCGTCCTTCCACTTCTCGTAGCGCTTCTGCTGATCCTTCGTGAGCAGTGACTTGAGCGAGTGATCGAAGGCGTCGTCGTCCTGCTTCAGCGCCTTCGCCAGTCGCTGGACCTCCTCCGCATGCGCCCGTGCGCCCGCGCGGTCGCCGCCGGTGAAGCCGTCGTGCATCGCCTTGACCGCGGCGTGGGCGCTGTCGCGGGCGGGCTTCGTCACCGTCATGAGCGAGTCCCAGGACCGCGCGTACGCGCTGTCCTGCGCGGCGTCGAGCGTGAGGAGCTGCCGCATCAGCCCGGGCGTGGGCGGGCCGTCGAGCTCGGCGTCGGTCGGCATCGCCATGGCGGGCCGGCCTCCCTGCCGCATCCCGCCTCCGCCCATGCGGCCACCGCCGCCCATTCCGCCCATCCCGCCACCCATTCCGCCACCCATCCCGCCGTACTGCGCCTGGGCCGGCACCGCAGCCGCGAGCGCGCAGAGCGCGCCGACCAGCGTGGACCACCGCATGCTTCACCTCGGTCAGGGGAAATGTCACGACGAACCAACTGACTACGAGCGGAGACGCGGCTCCGTTGGGCGCCGCCACAGCGCCGCGCTACCTTCCGGCATGTCCCATCACCCAGCCATCATCGCCGGCGCCGGGCCCATCGGCCTCGCCTGCGCCATCTCGGCCCGGCGCCGAGGGATGGAGCCGCTCGTGCTGGACGCGGGCGCGATCGTCAACTCCATCGTCCACTACCCGCCCGGCATGATGTTCTTCACCACGCCGGAGCGTCTCGAGATCGGCGATCATCCGATCGTCTGCGCCGGCCCCAGGCCCACCCGCGAGGAGGCGATGATGTACTACCGCGGCGTGGCCCGCACCGAGCGGCTCGCGGTGCAGACCTGGACGCGGCTGGTCGCGGCCGGGCGGGAGAGGGACCGCATCCGCTGCGTGATAGAAACCGCCGCGGGGATCGACGAGCCGACGACCGATCGCCTGGTCCTCGCCACCGGCTACTTCGACCACCCCAACCGGCTCGACGTCCCCGGCGAGAATCTCCCTCACGTCCGCCACTACTTCGACGAGGCCCACCTGAGCTGGGGCCTCGATGTCGTGGTCGTCGGCGGCAAGAACTCGGCGGTGGAGGCGGCGCTCCAGCTCTACCGGGCGGGGGCGCGGGTCACGCTCGTCTATCGCGGCAGGACGCTCAAGCCGAGCGTCAAGTACTGGCTGGCCCCCGACATCACCAACCGTCTCAGGGCGGGCGAGATCGTGGGCCGGTTCGGCGCGGAGGTCCGCAGGATCGAGCCGGGGTGGGTGACGATCGCGACCGCCGGCAGTGAGGAACGGATCGCGGCCGATCGGGTGTATGCCCTCACCGGCTTCACGCCCGATTTCGATCTCTTCCGGCGGCTCGGCATCGAGCTGGACCCCGTCACCCAGCGCCCGCGGCTCGACCCGGAGACGCTGGAGACGAACGTGCCCGGCGTGCACATGGCCGGCAGCATCGTCTCCGGCCGGGCCATCTCGGAAGTGTTCATCGAGAACGGTCGCTACGACGGCGAGAAGATCTTCGGCGATGCCGCCGGCCGCCGCCGCGCGCGGGAACTTTACGAGGCCACGCCGCGTCCTCTGGGCGAATGACCCCTGAACCCCAGTCCACGGAGCCGCCCATGCCCAGCCACAAGCCCGATCGGGAGGATCTCAAGCGGAAGCTCACCCCGCTTCAGTATCAGGTCACGCAGGAGGATGCCACCGAAGCGCCGTTCCGGAATGAATACTGGGACAATCACGCGGCGGGGATCTACGTGGACGTCGTGACCGGGGAGCCGCTCTTCAGCTCGCTCGACAAGTTCGAGTCGGGCACCGGCTGGCCCAGCTTCACGAAGCCGCTGGAGCCGGAGAGCGTGACGACGCGGACCGACCACAAGATGTTCGTCCCCCGGACCGAGGTGCGCTCGGCCCAGGGAGACTGTCATCTGGGGCATGTGTTCAACGATGGCCCCGGGCCCACCGGTCAGCGCTACTGCATGAATTCAGCTTCGCTGCGCTTCATCCCGGTGGACCGGCTCGAGGCCGAGGGATACGGGCAGTACCGCGCCCTGTTCGAGCAGAAGTGACGCGCTAGCGGCGGCTGGCCGTCGGCTCGCTCGTGGCGGTCGGATGCGAGCGGGCCTCGTCGCGCCAGACGCCGCGCACGTTGTCGTTCACGTCGCTGAGCACGTCCTGGCGCACCGGCAGCCCCTCTTCCTGGAGGAAGCGGATCGTCGCGGCCGGGATGATGTTGTTGAAGGCCATGACGAAGCCGGCGTAATCCGAGAGGTGCCGCTTGGCGATGTCGCCGGTCTCGCGGTCGCCCAGGCTGAGCGCGGTCGTGTGCAGCATCACGTACCCGATGGTGGCGAGGCTGAACGCGGTGTAGTCGTCGCGCAGGTTCTTCGGCAGCCCTTCGTTCCGCACCAGGTCCACCGCGGCCGCGCCGAAGCCGAGCAGTGCCGAGCCGAGCTTCTTGATCGCCCCGCCGCCGCCCTCGCCGCCGCGCGCCTTCGAGAGCATCTCCAGCGTCGTGATGTGCCCGCCGATGGCGCCGAGCGCCTGGCGGATCTCGCCGGTGACCTCGGGATAGCCCTTCAGGTCCTGCACCTGTCCTTCCAGCGCCTTCGAAATATGCTGCTCGAGCGCGAGCATGTCGGTGATGTAGCTGTTGACGGCGTCGCGCGGGTCTTTATCGGTCATCGAATGGCTCCTTGTTCACGTCGGTTGATACCAGTCCAGTCTTGCATGATACGAGCGGGGGGCGCGCCGGGACGTGAGATTTGACCATCGTGATGCATGACCTCGCCCTTCGCGACCGCGCGCCGCATCTTGAATGCGATCCCGATCTCCGTTCGCGACTCGAGGAGCCGTTCCATGCCCGCACCGTGGTCCCGCCTGCCGTTGCTCGCCGCGCTGGCAGTGCTGGGCGCGGCAGTCACCGCGTGCGGTGCCGACCTGGTTCTGCCGTCGGATCCGGCCCGGCTGGTCGTGGCCGGCTCGGGATCGGGCAGCGGGACCGTGCAGACGACCCTCGCCCCCGATCCCGCCCTCAAGTGCACGATCACGAGCGGCGCCGCCGATGCCGGGTCCTGCAGCGTGCTGTACGCCGTCGGTACCTCCGTCACGCTGGCCGCCGCCCCCGCCGAGGGGAGCCGGTTCACGGGCTGGAGCGGGGCGTGCTCCGGCACGGCCGCCTGTTCCCTCTCCCTCGGCGACTCGGCGCGGGTCGTGGCGGGCTTCGAGGAATCGCGATTCAGCCTTCTCGTGGTCGGGGCAGGGACCGGCAGCGGCTCGGTCCGGTCGGGGGCGGGCCTCCTCCCGGTCATCGACTGCACGATCACGGAGGGTCGCACCGGCGACGCCGGCTGCCAGGCCGGCTTCATCCTTTCCGGAAACCAGCTCACGCTCGTGGCCGCGCCCGATGACCGCAACACCTTCGCGGGGTGGGGCGGCGACTGCTCCGGGACCGGCACCTGCTCCGTGGTCCTCGATCGCGATCATGTGGTGAGCGCCGCGTTCGTGCACCGCCGCTAGCTTCCCGCCCTCGTGAAATCAGCTGGCACGATTATTGGTGCCTGTCCGCCAAAATCCTGAATCCGTCGCGTTGCTCGCGTCATTTCGCGATCGGACCCCATCCTGCCGAGGGTGAAACGCGGCCGGTTGGGAGATCTGCAAGGCCGCCGGCCGCCCCGTCAACCTCGTATCTCAAGGACCCCCCGTGACCGCAGTCGCCGAGCCCGCCGCCGCCGAGCCCGCGCCGTCCACCGCCCTCCGCGTTCCGCCGGTCACTCCACCCCGGCGGACCTGGCGCCCCGCGACGCATATCGCCGTGGACCTGGGGACGGCGAATACGCTGGTGCTGGTGAAGGGAGAGGGGGTCGTCCTCAACGAGCCGTCGGTGGCCGCCCTCGATGCGACCGGCACCATCCGCGGCATCGGCTTCGAGGCCAAGCGGATGCTCGGCCGCACGCCGGAGGGGATCCGCGCGGTCCGGCCCATGAAGGACGGCGTCATCGCCGACTTCCACGTGGCCGAGCAGATGCTCCGCCGCTTCCTCAAGGTGGTCATGGACCGCCACCTCTTCCGGGTCAAGCCGACGGTGATCGTCTGCGTCCCCTCGAGCATCACTGAGGTGGAGCGCCGCGCGGTCCGCGATTCGGCCAAGTCGGCGGGGGCCAAGAAACTGTACATGGTGTCGGAGCCGATGGCGGCCGCGATCGGCGCGGGGCTGCCGGTGGATTCGCCGCGGGGGAGCATGATCGTGGACATCGGCGGCGGCACGACCGACATCGCGGTCATCGCGCTCTCCGGCATCGTGTGCGACGCCTCGATCCGTACCGCGGGCGACGAGCTGGATCTCGCGATCGTGCACTACATGCGGAAGACCTACAACGTGCTGATCGGCGAGCCCACGGCGGAGCAGATCAAGCTCAGCATCGGCAGCGCCATGCCGCTCGACGAGGAGCTCTCGATGCCGGTGAAGGGCCGCGACCTGGTGTCGGGGCTCCCGCGAACGGTGGTGGTGGATTCGGCGGGGATCCGCGACGCGCTGAGCGAATCGGTGCAGCGGATCGTGAACGCCGTGCGCCGCGCGCTCGAGGTCACGCCGCCCGAGCTCGCGAGCGACATCCTGGAGCACGGGATCGTGCTGACGGGCGGCGGCGCGCTCATCCGGGGGATGGGGGCGCTGCTGACCTACGAAACCGGGCTGCCGGTGCGCATGGACGACGATCCCCTCACCTCGGTGGTGCGGGGGACCGGCCTCATCCTCGACAACCTGCCGCGCTACGAGTCGGTGCTGTCGATGTAACGGTGGCGGAAGGGCCTAGCGGACGGTGCCGCGCGCTCCCTCGGGGGCGCGCGTTTCGTTTGCGGCGGGCGCTGGGGGGTGCCGGCGCGAGACGATGCGCGGAATCGCGATCGTCGCCAGGGTCAGCGCGATCACGATGAGGATCAGCACTTCGATCAGGGTCAGCCGGAACGGCGGGCGCGGCGGCATGCCCCATTCTATGCGGGTGCCGCGCGCCTCGCCAGCCGGCAACGGCACTCAGCCGTCGGCTTCGCCGTTGTGGTCGTCGTCCCGGAAGGCCCGGAACGAGCGCTTGATGTTGTCCCACACCAGGTGCTGGTTCACCCCTCCCTCTCCCGCGGTAGCCGGATCCAGCAGCGTGCCGTTGCTCAGGAACCAGGTGGAGAGGTCCACCAGCAGCGTCACGTCGGCCGAACCGTTCTCGGCGACCGTCACCGGCGTCACGAAGTTCTGCCGCTGGATGGCGTTGAGGCTCGTCGTGTAGGTGAACGGGGTCTCGTTGTACGTCCCGGTCACGCGAATGCTGGTGCCGACGAATTCCGGGTGATCGGTCAGGAACGGCGCCTCGGAGCCCGAGTTGGCCTTGTGGATGTGGAAGCGCACCGCGTTGTACGTCCCCGGCGCGATGCCGATCTCGAGCTGCTGCAGCGCCCCGGAGTTGAGCGGCAGGTCCACCAGCACCGGGCCGAGGGCCTCGGCTTCGCAGGCATCGCTGTCGTCGGGCTCGTCCTGGTCCCCTTCGTCGAACGCGGGGCGGTGCAGCGCGGAAAGGCCGTGATCGGAGCTCGCATGCTCGTCGCGGCGATCGCCGGCGGCGTGATCCGGATCGTGCTCACCCTCGATGCAGGCCTCGCCGTTGTCGGCGCGCACGAAGCTGATCTGCTTGAGCACCACCTGCGCGGCGGAGATGACGAGGACGTTGCCGGCGTCGTCCGTGTAGGTGAGCGGCGTGGCGGAGAGCGACGGCGAGGCACCGGCGAGGGTGACGGCCGTCGAGGGCGTCGTCGCGATCCGGAGCGCCATCGTGCCGGCGGCGCCCGGCCCGCTGTTGTCGTTGCAGGCCGCGACGGCCAGCGCGGCGGCGCAGCCCGAAGCAAGAATGTGGAGGCGCATGAGGACTCTCATGATGAGGGATGTGGTCGGACCCGCCCGGGGAGCCGGGCAGGAGGCATGCCACCGCGCCGCTCGCGGAAGGCCCGCGCCGGCGGGGGCGACGGGCTCATCCGGTGATGCAGATCACGCTCCGCTGCACGACGTGATGCGCGACGTAGACACAAAACAATACGGCTCTCCACCTTGGACGCACACTGCGGCGAGTCATCCACAAGGGGGAAGACGATGGGTATCGGGAGTCTCAGGGGACGGCACTTGATGCTGGTTCTGGCGGTGGCGGCGGCGCCGGGCTGCGTCGCGGCGGCGGCCGCCGGCGCGGGCGGCGCGCTCTACGTCACGAGTCGGGGCGCGGCGTCGCTGGTGCAGGGGCAGCCGTCGGATGTGGCGCCGAAGGTCACGGCGGCGTTCTCCGAATTTCAGATCCAGCAGACGGGGAGCAGCACCGACAACGGGGGCGACAAGCAGGAGTTCAAGGGGACGAAGGGCGATCTCGACGTGACGGTGTCGCTCGAGCGGAAGAGTCCCACCACCACGAACGTCGAGGTCACCGCCCGGAAGAACCTCGCCGAGTGGGACAAGGACTTCGCGAAGCAGGTCCTGCAGCGGATCGTCTCGTCGAGCTGATCAGGGCCGAAGATAGATGTCGGTGCCGCCCGGCCCCCGTCCCAGGACGATGAGCTGGGTCGGCACGCCGCGGGCGATGACCCGCACGTACTGCGAGCGGCATTCGTCCACCAGGTCGCGGTCGAAGCCCAGCCGATAGTGACCGGCATCGTCGGCAAAGGCGTTGTAGGGCGTGCCCATCATCTGGAGGTAGGCGCCGCCCAGCGGCACCCCGGTCTGCTCGTTGATGACGCGGCCCTCGACGAACTCGAGAGTCACCGGCTGACCGGCGGGTCGGGCGGGGCGGGGGCGCGGAGTGCAGTCGTTGTCGCGCGGCTCGGTGGGGCCGTCGTTCCAGCGAACGATCGGCTGCGGCGCGCCGCCGCCGGGCGCGCTGTTGTTCCGGCGGCCGAAGAGGCGCTGGGTC
>JAICUF010000090.1 GCA_025935995.1 Gemmatimonadales bacterium | reverse complement strand
CTTCGCTGAGTCAGGCGGTCAGCGCCCCGATCGCCTCGACCGCGCGATCGATTTCCTCGTCGGTGTTGTAGTAGTGTGGAGAGACCCGGAGCCCGGACCGCACGCCCTTCCGGTCCATGTCGATCACCGCATCGTCCCGCTCGGGCGAGCTCGTGTTGATCCCGCGGGCGCGGAGCGCAAGCTTGAGCTCGACCCCGTCGTGCGCGGCAAAGGCCGCCGTCGCGAGGGCGGAGCGGACGCGGCCGCGGTCCAGCACGCGCGCTCCCGGCAGCGCGGCG
Organism: Gemmatimonadales bacterium; assembly: GCA_025935995.1. Classification (GTDB taxonomy): domain Bacteria; phylum Gemmatimonadota; class Gemmatimonadetes; order Gemmatimonadales; family GWC2-71-9; genus JAICUF01. The sequence continues at coordinate 10,764 of JAICUF010000090.1, read as the reverse complement.
AGCCGCTCCCGCGCACGCTCTGCGAGCCGCCAGGCACGTTCGCGGGCGGTCTCGATCCCGACCTCCAGCGCGTATTCCGCCGCGGCCCCCAGCCCGAGCACCAGGGCGCCCGCCATCTCCCAGGTCTCGAAGCGGCGGGCGCCGTCCGCCAGCGCAAAGGCGTCGGCCTCGGTCCAGGTGGCGCCGCGCATGTCGACCAGCAGCGGATAGTCGCCGCGGCAGGTGGCGCGTTCCGAGACATAGAGGAAGCCGATGCCGCGGGGTCCGCGGAGGAACTTGCGCGCGGTGGCGGCGAGATAGTCGCAGCCGATCCGCTCGACGTCGATCGCGAGCTGACCCACGGCCTGACAGGCGTCCACCAGGAACGGCACCCCCGCCTCCCGGCACACGGCGCCGACCGCCTCCACGTCCTGCACCAGTCCTGAATTGGTGGGAATCCAGCTCACCGCCACCAGCGCTGGCCGCCGCCGCGCGATGAGCCGGCGCAGGTCGTCCGGATCGATGCCGCCCTCCGGAAGATCGGCGGCCCGGGCGAGCTCGACGCCGCGACGGCGCGCGAGCGAGAGGTACATGATCTGGTTGGAGGCGTAGTCGGCCTGGCTGGTCAGGATCAGATCGCCGGCACCCAGGTCGAAGGCGGACAGTGCCTGCGCAAAGGCGACGGTGGAGCTCTGCGCCATGGCGATCCGCTCGGGCGCCGTTCCGACGAGCCGGGCGACCGCCGCATAGGCGCGGTCGAGGCTCTCCCGTGCCGCCTCCGCCGCCTCGTACCCGCCGAGCTCCGCTTCGGCCTCGAGGTGGGCCATGATCGCGGCGATGACCGGCCGCGGCGGCAGCGCCGCGCCGGCGTTGTTGAGATGAATCCGCGCCGCGGCGCCCGGTGTGTCGGCGCGCCAGCGGGCGACGCGTTCCGGCTCGCCGCTACTCGAGGGCAGCGTCGAGCTCCATCTCGAGGTTGTTCTTGAGCGCGTTCGACACGGGGCAGCCGTTCTTCGCGGACTCGGCGGCGGCCTTGAACGCCGCCTGATCGATCCCGGGGACCTTGCCCCGGACGGTCAGCCGGATCCGGGTGATGCGGAACCCCTCGCCCACCTTCTCGACGGTGCAGGCAGCGCGCGTCGTGATGCTCGTAGCCGGCGTGCCGGCCTGCTCGAGGCCCGCCGAGAGCGCCATGCTGAGGCAGGCCGCCTCGGCCGCGGCGATCAGCTCCTCGGGGTTCGAGCCCTGGTCTCCCCCGAAGCGGGTGCCGAACGAATAGGCCGACTGAAACGCGCCGGACGCGGCGCGATAGGTTCCCTTGCCGGTGCGAAGGCCGCCTTCCCAGGTGGCCTCGGCGTTACTGGTGGGCACGTGGAGCTCCATCGGTAGAGGAAGCTCGAATGTAAACGGGTTGCAACCTTCCGGCGGCGCATCCCGTCTGATGGGAACCGCGCGGAATGGCGGGCGACCCGGTCCACTTGTTTCTACAATGTAGAACTCATGCCATCTCAGCTTCCGCCGCTTGCAGCCTCGTGCCTCCGCCGGTGGATTCCCCGGGCGGAACAGGCCGAGGTCCTCGGCGACCTGGCGGCCGAATACGCGCGGCGGCGGGCGTCGGACGGGCGGCTCCCGGCCGAGGGCTGGCTCTGGCGGCAGGTGGCCCGATCGCTGCCGCCGCTGGTCCGCCGGAGCTGGTGGCGGGGATGGACCGGCTTCGAGCCGCAGGCGAATCGCATGCAACCCGGAGGGGCTCCGATGGAAAGCTGGATCATGGATGTGCGCTACGCGGCGCGGCGGCTCAGGACGCGTCCCACCTACGCCCTCCTTGCCATTCTCACCCTCGCCCTGGGCGTGGGCGGGACGGCCGCCATCTTCAGTCTCGTCCGCGGGTTGCTCTTCGAGCGGCTGCCCTACGCGCACGAGGAAGAGCTCGCCGTCTTCTGGAATCAGTTCGACTGGTCGGAGGCGGAGTATGTCTTCCTCAAGCCGCAGGTCACCGGCTTCCAGTCGTTCGCGACCTGGCGCTCCGCGGACGTGACCCTCGAGGCACCCGGCGCGCCCGCGCGGCTCCTCCACGGCATCGCGTCTTCGGCCAACCTCTTCGACGTGCTGGGCAGCCGTCCCGCGCTCGGCCGCACCTTCCAGACCGACGAGGACCGGCAGGGCGCCGAAAACGTCGTCGTCCTGAGTGACGCGATGTGGCGCCAGCTTGGCGCCGACCCCGCGATCCTCGGCCGCCGCCTCCGCATGGCCGGCGTGGACTGCACGGTGATCGGCGTGATGCCGGCGCGGTTCTGGTTCCCCGACCCCGAGGTGCAGGTCTGGTTCGCCGCCTCGCTCAATCCGCAGAGCCGTTCAGGGCAGTACGCGCAGATCGGCCGCATGCCGCCCGGCCGTTCCATCGAAGGCATGGGCCCGACGCTGACACAGATCACCGGGCTCCTGGCGACCAACTTCCAGTATTCCGCGCAGTGGGACAAGACGAAGAACGCGAAGCTGACGCCGGTGCGCGAGTATCTGCTCGGCTCGCTCCGGCCGGCGCTCCTCGCCACCGCCGTCGCCATGGCGCTCATCCTGCTCATCGCGTGCGCCAACGTCGCGGCGCTCATGCTGGGGCAGGTGGACGGACGCGCCGGGGAGCTGGCCGTGCGCTCCGCGCTCGGTGCCAACCGCCGCCGCCTCGCGCAGCAGCTCGTGGCCGAGGCGGTGCTGGTCGGGACTCTCGCCGGGGCGATCGGCGCCGGGCTCGCGACGCTCGGCTTCCGCTTCCTGGTGGCGATGCTGCCGCTCGGGGCCTGGGGGCAGGCGGCGCGCATCGACTGGACGCTCTTCGCGCTCGCGATCGTGATCGCGCTCGTGGCGGCCGTGGCCATCGCGCTCGTGCCGGTGGTCTCGCTCTGGCGGGGCGACGTGCGAGGCCGGCTCGCGCGCGTCCGCACCAGCGGCGGCGGCCGGATGGAGGGCGGCCTCGTGGTGGCGGAGGTGGCGCTCGCGGTGCTGATGGCGGCGGGGGCGGCGCTCCTCGTCCGGAGCGTCACCAAGCTCTACGCGATCGATCCGGGGATGGACACGCGGCAGGTCGCCGTCGTGGACATCACGATGCCGGTCCAGATGTCGACCGAGCTGCGGCAGCGGACCCTCCGCGAGCTGGTGGCGGCGGTGGGCGCGATTCCCGGCGTGCGCTCGGCCAGCGCGGTGCAGCGGCTGCCGCTGCGGGGCACTGGAGACAACTGGGGAATCCAGATCGCCGGGCATCCGGAGCTGCCGCGGAGCACGACGGCGTTCCGGATCGTCGAGCCCGGCTATTTCCAGACGATGGGCTACCGGCTCGTGGCCGGCCGGCTCTTCGACGCGACCGATCGCCCGGACGGCGAGCGCGGCGTCGTGATCAACGAGGCGCTGGCGCGCCAGTACTTCGGCGGCGAGAATCCGGTAGGGCGCCAGGTGGTCACCTTCGACAGCCTCGAGCGGGTGATCGGCGTCGTCGGCAACGCCAGCGAGGCGAACCTGGTGGACTCCGCGGCGGCCGCCCGCTACATGCTGTACGACCAGATTCCCTACGCGCCGACGGCGCACTCGATCGTGATGCGCACCAGCCGCCCGGGCGACGTGGCCGCCGTCCTCGTCGCGGCGCGCCGGGTAATCCAGCAGACGGCGCCGAGCGTGGCGGTGCAGGAGCTGACGACGATGCGGCGGGTCTTCGCGCTCGCGGTCGGACCCGCGCGGCAGGTGATGGGACTTCTCGCCGTGCTCACCGCGCTCGCGATGGTGCTGGGCGCCATCGGGGTGTACGGGGTGATCTCCCACTTCGTGAACCGGCGGATGCGCGACTGGGGCATCCGCATGGCGCTCGGTCTCGCGCCGCGGCGCGTCGTCGGCCATGTGGTGCGGCGCGGGCTCGCGCTGGTGGCGATCGGCGCCGTGATCGGCGTGGCGGCGGCGCTGGCCGGCGCCCGGCTCCTCACGTCGTTCCTCTATGGCGTGTCGGCCGGCGATCCACTCTCACTCGCGGCCGCGACCACGGCACTCCTCGCGGCGGGCGCGCTCGCCGCCTACGCTCCGGCGCGGCGGGCGAGCCGGGTGGATCCGGCAAGCGTGCTCCGGGAGCAGTAGCGATGGGCGCGGATGGACTCCTCGGCGCCTTCGAGGAGCAGGTCCTCCTCGCCGTGATCCGTACGGCGGGTGAGGCCTACGGCATGGAGGTGCGCCGCGAGCTCGAACGGATGACCGGACGCGACCTCGCGATCGGCGCCGTGTATGCGACGCTGGACCGGCTCGAAGCGAAGGGGCTCGTCACCTCGGCACGGCCGCGTTCGGCGCCGTCGCGCCGGCTCTTCAGCATCGCCAGGGCCGGCGTGGCGTCGCTCAGCGCCACGCGAGCCGCGCGGGAGCGACTCTGGCACGGCGTGAATCTCGCCCGGCTCGCGCCGGATCGTACGTAGGACATCAACGGGGAGACGACCATGAGATTGTATCCGACCGTAGCCGTGGCAGTCGCCGGCCTCCTCGGCGCGAGCCCGGCGCCGGCGCAGACTGCCGCCGTCCGGAGCGCGCCCGACCGCGCGGGCGTCGAGCGTGCCGCGCTCGACTACGTCGAGGGGTTCTACGAAGGAGATTCGCTCAAGCTCGCGCGGAGCGTGCGCCCCGAGGTGGTGAAGCTCGGCTTCTATCACGCCCGGGGCGATACGGCATACCGAAGCGAATCGATGACATACCCGGAGTTCTTCGCCTACGCGCGGCAGGTGCGGGAGCACCACCGGCAGCGCGGTGCCGAGGTGCCGCGCTCGGTTGCGGTGCTCGACGTCCTCGACCAGACGGCCGCCGCGAAGGTGACCGCCTGGTGGGGCGTCGACTATCTGCACCTCGCGCGCTACGACGGCCGGTGGATGATCGTGCACATCCTCTGGCAGGACCCGCCGCCTCAGCGCTGACGGCGCCGGACCAGGACTGCGCCGGCCGCGAGCGGAATCGCGGCGAGGAGCGCGGCGCTCCGCGGAGCGCCGGGTGCCTCCGGCGCCAGCGCCACCGCCTGCAGCACGGCGTTGATGTCGCCGTCGGTGACGGGCCGTCCCCAGGGCTCCGCGGCCGACCGGCGTGGCACGCTCACCGACCGCACCTGACCGTCGGGCCCGATGCCCACGAGCGCGGTCGCGCCGTCGTCCCTGCCTCCGGCGGTGAGCGCCAGCACCCACGTTCCCTGGGGGGCCCAGGTGCGTCGCAGGATGTACTCACCCGGCGTGGCGGTCGGCGTGAGGGTGAGGTCGAGCGTGCGGCGGCGACCGTCCACCAGGCCGACAGCCCGCGCGGTGAGGTCGATCGGCGTCATCTGCTGATGGCGCCAGGTGTGGACGAGGAGGAAGGCGTCGCGGGTGGCGGGGTTCATGGGATTGACCGGGAGCTCGATCGAGATCCAGGCCGGCTTCGCGTGGAGCGGGGCGGCCGTCGCCGCCAGGAGGGCGAGCGTGCCGAGGGATCGGCGGATGGAGCGGGCGGCGATGTGGGTCGTGGCGGTGTGCCTCATGCGGTCCTCCGTGAGCGGGGAAACAGGGCTTGCCCGTCTCTGATGCCGTCCGCTCCGTCCGCGTTTGAATCGTCAGGTGCCGCCGATCCGCACGTTTCCCTTGAAGGTCCGCACCGTCACGCTGGCCGCGCCCGCGTTCCCCTCTCCATTCGTGAATCGCACCGGCTTTCCCTTCGGCACGACCGGCTCCGTGCCCGCGAGCGCGTTGGTCACGGCGCCGCCGAAGCTCGTGAGCTCGAACCGTGTCGCCTGGCCGGGCGGCACGCGGACCTCCACCGGTCCGTCGTGCGTCTCGATCGCGAGCGTGCCGCCGCGGATCACGGTGCCCTCGAAGGTCACGCTGCCGGTGACGCTCTCCAGCCGGCCCACCAGGAGCTTGTGCGCGCCGGTGTAGCGGACGGCGCCGCTCACGCTCGCGGCCGTGACATCCCCTCCACCGCCGGTGATGGTGATCGATCCGCCCGCCGTCTTCGCGCGGGTGATCGCGGCGCGGGTCGTGAGCTCGATGTCGCCGTCCATCGCCTCCGCGCTGATGCGGCGGGGAGCGCCCTCCGCCCGGATGTCGCCGCTCACCGTGGCGATGTCGACGTCGCCCTCCACGCCGGTCAGCTCGACCGTGGCGCTCGATGACTTGATCCAGACGGTGGCGCCGCGCGGCACGCGGATGTCGAGGTCGACACCGGGCGCCCCCAGCGAATCGCTCTCGACGCCGAGCTTGATGCCGGCGCGCGAGCCGCCGGCATAGAACCGGCCCGCGCCACGCGGCACGGTGCCGGTGACGGTGACGGAGTCCCGGTCCCAGCCGCTCACGTGAATCGCGCCCGCGAGGTCGAGGATGCGGATGGAGGCGTGCGGATCCACGGCCATGCGGCGGTCGACATGCTGTGCTGCGAGGGACGCGAGAGCCGCGGGCGGAGCGGCCAGCGTGAGCGTCAGGCGGAGCGCGAGGCGCGCGGCCGACATCAGCTTCGCTCCGCGAGGCGCGTGGCCTGCTGGAGCAGGGCCACCTTCTGGCGGTAGCCGGCCCAGAGGAGCGCCTCGAGATCCCGGTTGCCGGGATCGCCCGCGAGCGCGGCCCGCGACTCGGCGATCGCCGCGTCGATCACGGCGAGATTCCGCTCGAGGGTCGCGATCGTGGTGGGGGAGAGCCGGGAGCGCTGCGCCTCGAGCGCCCGCAGGAGATCGGCGGTCGCGCTCGCGTAGCCCGCCTCGATGGCGGGGACGCGCGGCGCGGGGACCGCCGCTGGCCTGCTCCGCGCAAAGTGCAGGGTGACGGCCGACGAGCCGGTGACCAGCGCGACCGCGGCGGCGGCAGCGAGGCCGGCCATGCGCCAGCGCGATGCGCGGGATACGGGGCGTGCGATGCGGCTCCGGATGTGCGGCCAGAGATCGCGCGGCGGCTCGATGCCGCCGGGGAGGGCCGCGACGGCCGGAGCCAGCAGCGTGGCGTCGGCCTGATCCTCCCGGCACGCCGCACAGCCCGCCAGGTGTCGTTCGAAGGCCTCCGCCTCGCCGGCGGGAATCGGGCCGGCCGGCCAGCGCTCCAGCAGCTCGCGTACGCGCTCGCAGTTCATCGCTCGAGCGCCACACGCAGCAGCCGCCGCGCGCGAAAGAGCTGCGTCTTCGAGGTGCCTTCCGCTACGCCCATCAGCGCCGCGATCTCGCCATGCTGATATCCCTCCACGTCGTGCAAGACGAATATTGCCCGGGCACCGGGGGGCAGGGTGGCGATGGCCTGTTCCAGGTCGAGCGCGAGCCCCGGGCCCGGCGTCTCGTGCGGCCGCTCGAGGACGGCGGGGTCTTCCGCGCTGAAGACGCGCCGCGTGCGCCGCCATGCGGCCCGGCGATCGGAGAGCACGACGTTGACCGCGAGGCGGTAGAGCCAGGTGCCGAAGGCGCTGTCGCCGCGGAACGATCCCAGGCGCTCCCACGCCCGCACGAAGACGTCCTGCGTGAGCTCCTCGGCCCGCGCGGCATCGGCTTCGAGCCGGAGGCAGAGCGCGTAGACGCGCCCCGCGTGGGCGCGGTAGAGATCGCCGAACGCCGACTCGTCTCCGTCACGCGCGCGCGCCACGAGGTCGGTCATTGCGCGGGATGCCTCGGTCGGGGGGCGAACGGCGCGAACGGGCACAGTCCTACGATGCCGGCCCGCTCCGGAGGGTTTGAAGCGTCAGGCCGGCAGGTCGGGAGCGCGGTTCACCGCGAGCCAGAACTGGCAGACGCGCCGGAGGGTCTCGCCGAAGGCGTCGAAGTTCACCGGCTTCTGGGCGTAGGCGTTGGCGCCCGCCCCGTAGCTGCCCGTGAGGTCGCGCGGCTCCGCCGACGAGGTGAAGACGACGACCGGAAGCGAGCGCGTGCGGTCGGCGCCGCGGAGCCGGCGCAGCAGGTCGAGCCCGCTCATGCCGGGCAGCTTGAGGTCGAGGAGGACGAGCCGGGGCCGGAGGCCGCGCCGCTCGAGGGCCTCGAGGGCGTCCTCCGCGTCGGCGGCATGCTCGACGGTCGGCTCGAGCCCGCTGCGCGAGAGCGCGCGGAGGGCCAGCTCGGCGTCGGCGGGATCGTCCTCCACGAGGAGGATGTCAACCGGCTGAGTCACTGCCCACCGTGAGATAGAAGGTGGCGCCGCGATCGGGCTCGGCCTCCGCCCAGACGCGGCCGCCATGCTTCTGGACGATCCGCTGCACGATCGCCAGTCCGACTCCGGTGCCCTCGAACTCCTCCGGGCGATGCAGCCGCTCGAAGACGCCGAAGAGCCGGCCGGCGTGCGCCATTCCGAAGCCCACGCCGTTGTCGGCCACGGCGAGCCCGGTCTGGCCTTCGGCCTCGACCGGGTAGACGTGAATCTGCGCCCGCTCACGCGGCGCCGTGAACTTGACCGCGTTGGCGAGGAGGTTGCCGACGGCGACGCGCATCAGCGCGGGATCGGCGTTCACCGCGGGGAGCGGGTCGACCTGCCACTCGATGCCGCGCTTCTCCGTCTCGGGGGCGAACTCGGTGCGGAGATCGGCCACCAGCGCATCGAGATCGGTGCGCCGGCGCACCAGATCCTGCCGCGAGACGCGGGCAAGGCTCAGCAGGTCGTCCACCAGGGCCGCCATCTCGCGGGCGCCGGCGCGGATCCGCTCGGCGTAGTGCCGCGCGCGCGCGCCGAGCTCGGTTCCGTGATCCTCGAGCAGCAGCTGGGCGAAGCCGCCCAGGTGCCGGATGGGAGCGCGCAGGTCGTGGGAGACGGAGTAGGAGAACGCCTCCAGCTCGGCGTTGGCCTCCCTGAGCTCGGCCGTCCGCTCCTCCACCCGCCGCTCCAGCTCGACGGTATGCCGCGCCACTTCCGAGCGGAGCCGCGCCTGCTGGATGGCGGTGGCAAGCGGCGTCGCGACTTCGAGCGCGATCTCGCGATGCTCCGGCGTGAGGCCGTTGGGGGTGGCCGAGCCGATGTTCAGCTCGCCGATCGCCTCGCCTTCGACGAGCAGGGGGACCGAGAGGAGCGCGCGCACGCCGTCCGCGGCGATGCGCTCGATCATCGGCGGCCGCTCGGGCAGGGCCGTGATGTCCGCGACCTGGCGGACCGCGCCGCGGCGGAGCGTCGCCGCCGGCGAGAATTCGCTCAGCGGAATCCGGCCGCCCGGGATCGCGCCGCTCCCCGCCATGCCGGCCACCAGCTCCGCCTCGCCGGCCACGAAATCGTAGAGCACGACGGTGCAGCGATGGCAGGGGATGAGTCCGCGGAGGTGGCTGAGGGCCGCGGCGCCCACCGCCGCCGGCGAATCGGCGGCGAGCACCGCCTGATCGAGCTCGTGCAGCGCGCGCAGCCGCTCGGCGGTCCGGCGCAGCCGGTCCTCGGCGCGCTTCCGCTCGGTGATGTCGCTGACCATCGCGACGGTTCCCACGAACGCCCCCTCGCGGCCGACGATCGGGTTGGTGGCGACGGTGGCCCACAGCTCCCCGCCGTCCCGGCGGCGGAAGCGGACGTCGCGCGGCGCGCGGAGCTCGCCCGCGCCGGCGGCGACGAGCCGCTGGAGGTCGGGGCGCGCGGCGGGCTCGACGAAATCGAAGATGGGCCGTCCGGTGAGCTCGCCATGCCCGTGCCCCAGAAGATCGGCCATCCGCTGGTTGGCGTAGGTGGTGAGCCCGCGGTCATCCACCACCCAGATCCCCTCCTGCGCGGCGTCCACGAGATGCTTGAACCGCTGCTCGCTCTCCTGCAGGGCGCGGGTGCGGTCCTCGAGCCGGCTCTGGCGGCCCTCGAACGCGGCCGCGTGGCTCACCGCGGATCCCATCATGCCGCCCAGGAGCTCGAGGGCGCGGGCGTCCCGGTCACGGAAGGTGCCGGGCTCCGGCGCCACGACGCGGAGCACGCCGAGCACGCGGCCCTCCGCCTTGAGCGGCACCACGACGATCGAGCGCATGCCGTCCTGCTCGACGATGCGGCGATCGATCCGCGGATCCGCGGCGGCATCGTCGGCGCGCTGCATCTCGCCGGTGCGGACGGCGGCGGCGGAGAGGCCGCTCCGGAGGCGGTGCGCCGGCGCGTCCACGCCCACGGCGACCCGCGGCACCAGGTCCTCGCCCTGCAGCATCTCGACCACCGCGCCGGCGGCGCCGGTGAGCGCGAGGCCGCGCTCGGCGATCACCCGCATCACCGTCTGCGAGTCGAGCCCGGCCTCCGCGACCGCCTGCTGCACCTGCATCACGGCCTGGAAGAGCTCGGCGTCGTCGCGGAGGCGCTCCTGGCCCCGCTTCTTCTCCGTGATGTCGAGCTCGGTGCCGAGGTAGCCGACGGGATTGCCGTCGTCATCGCGCATCATCTGCCAGGTGCTCGAGACCCAGCGCTCCTGGCCGTCCTTCCGGATGATGCGGTATTCCTGGTCGACCGGAGCGCCGCCGCGCGCGAGCTTCTCCCGCTCGGCCGTGACCGCCGCGTGGTCGTCGGGGTGGACGTAGTCGATGAAGTTCCGCTCGCGGAGCTCGTCGGTGCCGTAGCCGGTGACGGCCGTGAAGGCGGGATTCACGAACTGGAGACGGAGATCGAGGTCGTAGGCCACGACCGATTCGCGGAGCGCGCCGGTGAGGCTCCGGAGCTGCCGGTCGACCCGGCGGGCCTCGCGCTCCCGCTCGCGGCGGCGCGCGAGCTCGCTCCGGAGCAGGAGTCCCAGCACCAGCAGTCCGGCGGCCGCGAGGGCCGCGATGAGAATGAGGTTGAACCGGTCGGTCATCGGCGCCTGTAAGGTAGGCCGCGGTCCCGGCCCCAACCAGTGCCGCTGGCGGCG
>JAICUF010000200.1 GCA_025935995.1 Gemmatimonadales bacterium | reverse complement strand
CGATGACCGGGGCGCAGCGCTCCTATCTTCACACCCTCGCCGAGGAAGCGCGCGAGGATGTCGAGGACGACCTGACGAAAGCCGAGGCGTCGAAGAAGATCGACGACCTGCAGGAGAAGACCGGGCGGGGGAAGTAGCGGCTACGGCAGCGCCACCAGCCCGAGCGGCACCCGGCGCAGCCCGGGCCAGCGGTGCGTCTCCCCCGACGCCTCCCGGACGGCGAGCTGGCCGGACACGCCGCCATCGAGCAGGACCGCGTCGCGACAGCCGAGTGCGCCCATCAGCGCCGCCATCTCCGGCGTCGTCAGGCCTAACGGCAGGAGCTCGAGCGCGCCGCCCAGCCCTTCGTAGCGCGTCAGCGCGAGCAGCACCGTCCCGTCGCCGAGCACGCCCAGCGCGAGCCGCGCGTCGCGGTGGGCAACGTCCACCCCGCGCCCGCTCCCACGCAGCGGCTCGGGGATTCGTCCGCCAGCGAGAAGCAGTGGATACGACTGGAATGCTTCGACGACGTTGCCAGAGCGCATCGCCGAGTCGATCGCGCCCGGCTGCACGATCCGCGCGCTCCCGTCGCGGCTGATCACGACCGCCGGTGCCAGGGGCGCCGCGCGCGCGGCCTGGTACTCGCGGCCGCCGCGCACCACCCACCCCCACGGCCCGCCCACGGTGAACTGTCCGGCGTTGACCGCGACCAGCGACTGCGCGGGCGCCGCGGCCAGCGACCACTGCGCACCGATCGGAGCGAGCCCGCCCGGATCGACCGCATCGAGCCGCAGCGTCACTCGGCGTGGATCGATCCGGACCACGACCACTCCCGTATGCGCCGCCTCGCCGGCGCCATGGATCGACAGCTCGCCCCAGCTCACCGCTGCTCCCTGGTCGTGCCAGCGCACACCCCCTGCAACCGCGGCGAGTGGCCCCGCCCAGACCGCCGGCGCCCGCTCCGACCGCCACCACTCGACGCCACCGTTAGGCCTGACGACCGTCATCACCGACGCCGGCAGCGCCGCCGCCAGCGCGCTGTCCGGCGGCCGGCTGCGCGCGGCGGCCGTCGCGGCAACGGCAACCGCGGCCGCGCCGACCATCACTCCGGCGATGACCAGCTTCGTCACGCGCCGCACCGAGCGCCGCGGCCCGTTACAGCGTGAATGCTCCGCTGTCGCGCAGCCGCTGCACCGACGCGAGGATCTCGCTCCGATGCCGCTGGAGGACGGCACACTCGTCCCGCTTGAACGCCGGCGGGCACGTCGCGCTGGTCTCCCCGCGCAACGCGGGGAGCGCGAAGAAATAGAGGACCTGCTCGCGACCGAGGCTGTAGTCGCCCGCCGCCATCCCGGACGCCGCCGCACCAGCGACCGCGGGCTGATTGCCGAAACGCATCACGCGCAGGTTCTGGATGTACACCCGCGCCTCGGTCGAATCACGAATCTCCTGCGTCGCAACCGGTCCGAGCACCAGTGCGCCATTCTGCTCGACGATCGGCTTCACCTTCACCGGATCGGGCTGCTGCAGCCGCGACGGCTGCGGCACCGGCCCGCAGCTCGCCATCCCCTTTGCCGCCTTCTGCGCGGTTGCGCTGTTCGCCGTCATCGTCTGCCGGTCCGCCGCGCTCACGCTGCTTGTCGACATGCCCGTCAGCTTCTCGAGTTCGCCGCGGATGCGCTGCTGCTCGGCGAGGTTGCCGCTCTTCTCCGCCGCCTTCGCGTCCTTCTCGAGCTGCTCCATCTTCTTCTCGAATGCGTCGCGCTCGGCCGGAGACATCGCATCCATGCGCTGCACCATCGCCATCCCCGCGTTCTGCACCGACGCCGGCTGGTTCTGCGCCGCGGCCATCATCTGCTGCGTGTGCGGAGTCACGCAGCTGCTGTAGTCAGCCATCCGCTTGTCCGATGCGGCGCGCGCCTGCTCGTACGCACGCTGCTTCCTGAGATAATCGTCGAGCGCGGCGACGACCTTCGAGTTTTCGGCCAGCGATTGGCGACCGAGATCATCGGCGGTCTTTGCCTCGGCGTCGAAGCCCTTCAGCAGCTGCGCGACGTATTCGTCAGTCACCGGCGCGCGTGAGCTGCTGGTCGTCTGCGACTTGTCGCCGTCGACTTTCTTCTCGACCTGCTTCTTGACCCGGTCGCGGATCGACCCGAACTGCGCGTCGGCGCGGCATGGGTGAATCATCGCGCCGGTCAGGAGCAGCGCGGCGGACAACGTCAGGCGGCGGTGATGCATCATGGTCTCCTCGCGATCGAATGCGCGTTCATTGGTCCACCACGAGTAGTTCTTCACTCGGATGCTCTTCCACGGTGTACGCCTGCTTTCGTCGTACTCGCTTTGACATG
>JAICUF010000145.1 GCA_025935995.1 Gemmatimonadales bacterium | reverse complement strand
GTGAAATCCTGTTGCCACAGGGCCCGGTAGGCACGCTCGGCCTGATCGAGCTTCCCGAGCTCGAGTGACAGCTCGCCCACCGGCCAGAGCGCGATCCAGCCGCGGTCGCCGGAAAGCGCGGTCTCGAAGATGCGGAGGGCCTCTGCCTTCCGGCCCCGTTGCCAGAGCGCGTCGGCCTCCGCCACGCGCACCGCCCAGGTCCAGTGCCCCACGCCCGTACTGTCGGAAGCACGCGGTTCCCGCGCCGCGCGCTCGCGCATGCGGGACAGTACCGACCCGTATTCTCTCCAGCGCCCCAGCCGGGCGGCGGCGCCGGCGACCGAGAGCGCCCCGATCTCGTTGGAGGAGAACAGCGTCTCGTCGGCGAGACCGGCCGCCAGCGCCTCCTCGAGCAGGCGCCTCGTCACCGGCACCCCGCGGATCGAGAGATAGAGGGCGCCGCCGTACCGGATGTAGCCGGCGGTGGCGGAGTCGTCCAGCGATGCGAGCGCGCGGCGAACCTGACCGTCCATCAGCGCGGTCGAGCGGAACCGCACGCCGCGGATGGCGGCGCGGTCGCGCGCGCTCAGGTGCGGCATGATCACCGCCAGCGCCGCCTCGCGCGCCCTGGTGAATGCGGGATGCAGCAGGAACGCATAGACCCGCGTTGCGGACTCGGAATCGAGGGTACCAAGTTCCCCCGTCGCCCGCGCGCGCGCCTCGCGGCCGCCGAACGCCAGCGCGAACGCGATCCGTCCGGCGCGTACCTTGGCGTCCGCCGGCGCGAGCCGGGCGTAGGCATCGAGCTCGCGCCCGATGCGCGCGCTGTCGGCGTAGCAGGTGAAGGCGAGGTCGACGAGATGCGCGCGATAGGGCGCCATCGTGGGCTGAAGGCTGACGGCTGTCCGATATGCCTCCTCGGCATCCTCCGCCGCCCCCATGGAATCGGGGTTGTGCCAGTAGACCTCGCCGAGGGCGTACCACGCTTCCGCGGCATCGGGATACTCCCGTAATGCCGCGCGGATCGTGTCGACGGCGCCGGGGGCACCGATGTACTGGGCCCAGTGGGCCCGCGCCACCGTCCGCTCGCGGGCCGGGAGCCGTCCCGTCATCCGCCTCGCGCGCTGGAGGTTGTTCGCGTACCTGAGGCCGTCGGACCACGCGTACGCGTCCGTCAGGCCCAGATAGGCCAGCGCGAAGAGGGTGTCGGCCTGCACCGCGCGCTCCCACGCCTCAGCCGCCTCGCGAAACTCGGATCGCCGGTAGTGCTCCTCGCCCTCGAGATACGCCTTGAGCGCGATGGGCGACGTGGTCGTGACCGCGGCCAGGTCGAGCGCCGGGGTGTCGCCCGGTGCTCGTGCCAGAATCAGCGCGAGGGCCTGCACGCCGAGCCGGTCCACCAGGGCGAGCACCGAGTCGGCGGGCCCGTCCACCTGCAGCGCACCGAGCGCCTTCCCGCTCCCGACGTCGTACAGCTTGGCGCCGAGCCGTATGCGGGGCCCGGCCGCGACGGCCGAGCCGACGACGGCATACCGCGCGCGCATCCGCTGGGCGAACGCGAGCGTGCGCGGGAGGTCCGTGACGGAGGTGTCGCCAATCTCCTCCCGCCAGCGCGCGAGGAGGGTGCGGCTGTCGATCGCGCGAAGGCCGGCGGCCCCGTCGAGGCCCATGGAGAGGAGATCCACCATCCCGTCCCGCCAGACCTCGAATCCGGGGCCTCGCACGGTGAATGGGAGCACGGCGATCGTGGCAGGCGGCGAGGACGGTCCCCCGGACGAGGCCGGCGACGCCGAGCCGCCGTGGGACCGGGCGAGCCCGAGCGCCGCGGCAACGACGAGCATCGCGGCGGCGCCGATCGCCGAGGCGCGGGCGCGAGCCGGCACGGCACGTTCGCCGGCCCGAAGCGCGTCGAGCAGCTGATCGGCGCTCCGATATCGCTCCTCCGGCCGCTTCCGGAGGAGGCGCTCGACGACCCGGCGCAGCGGCGGCGGGGCCTCGCGCAACGGTTCCGGCCGTTCGTGCACGATGGCCTGAATGACGGCGCGGTCGTTTCCGCCGCGGAAGGGGCGCCGCCCTGAGAGCATCTCGTAGAGCACGACGCCCAGGCTCCAGAGATCGGTCGCGGGGCCGACGGGTTTGCCGCGGGCGTGCTCGGGAGACATGTACGCGATGGTGCCCGGGGTGATGCCGGGCCCGGTGAGGCTGACATCGGCCACCTTCGCGAGGCCGAAATCCAGGAGCCGCACGGTGCCGTCGGCGCAGAGCATGATGTTGCCGGGCTTCACGTCGCGATGCACGATCCCGCGCGCGTGGGCGGCGGCGAGCGCGCGGGCGACCTGCACGGCGATCGCGATCGCCTCGGGCGGCGGAATCGGTCCGGCGGCGAGCCGCGCGGCGAGCGTCTCTCCTTCATAGCAGGCCATCGCGATGAAGGGACGACCGTCCGTCGTCTCGCCCACTTCGTGGATGCTGCAGACGTTGGGATGGTCGAGGGCCGCCGCCGCCCGCGCCTCCATCAGAAAGCGCTCGCGCGTCTCGGGGTGGCCGGCGCGGTACGCCGGCAGGAACTTGAGCGCGACCTCGCGGTCGAGCCGGGTGTCGTGCGCCCGATAGACCGTGCCCATGCCGCCGCTTCCGAGGATTCCCATCAGCCGATACTGGGCGACCCGATGCCCCACGGCGGGCGGAACGACGGCGCTCGCGAGCCCGGCGAAGAACGCCTCGGCTGGCTCGCGCAGCGCGAGCAGCGCGCCCAGCTCACGCTCCAGCTCGGCGTCGCCGGCGCAGGCGGCGGCGACGAACGCCGGCCGGGCCGCGGCGTCGACGGCCAGCGCCCGCTCGTAGAGCTCCTCCAGCCGGTCAGGATCCATGGCCAGGCCCCGCGGCCGCCCTGAGGTCGCGGTAGAGCCATGCCTGCGCGACCGCCCACCCGCGCTTGACGGTCGCCGGCGAGAGGCCGAGGGCCTCGGCCGTCTCCTCGATCGACATGCCGGCGAAGAACCGGCACTCGACGATCCGCATCTGTCGCTCGTTGGCCCGGCCCAGGCGGCGCAGGGCATCGTCCAAGGCGACCAGACCCTCCTCGCCGCCGTCGGAGGCGGCTCCTCCCTGGAGCGCGGATTCGACCTCGTGCAGCGGCACACGCGGCTGCAGGCCGCCGCGCTTCGCGGCGCACTTCCGCTTGGCGTAATCGATGAGGATCTGCCGCATGGCGGTGGCCGCGACGGCGAGAAAGTGGGCGCGCGTCTCCCACTCGGGCGCCTGCTGGCCCGCGAGCTTCAGGTAGGCCTCGTGCACGAGCGCGGTCGTGTCGAGGGTTTCGTCGCCCTGCCAGCGGCGGCGCTGCCGCTCGGCGAGCCGGTGCAGCTCGTCGTACACCAGCGGGAGGAGCTCGTTGAACGCAGCCAGGTTTCCGTCCCTCAGCTCCCGAAGCAGGGGGCCGATGGAGGGCGGGGAGGTGTCGTACATGCGCGCCGGTCGTCGGGGGGAGAGCGACTGGCCAATAATATCGCCTGGCGGGAGCGCGCGCACGGGCGGCGGGACGCGGCGTGCCTTTGCCCGCCCGACCCCCGCCCGGCTAGATTCCCGCCCATGGAAGCCATCACCGTCGAGACAACCGCCTCCGATTCCGCCTCGAAGGCGCTCAAGGTCACCGTCCCGGTCGACCGCGTGCGCGCGGCCGAGTCGAAGGCGGTGAAGTACTATGCGCAGCGGGCCCGGCTGCCGGGATTCCGCCAGGGCAAGGCGCCCGAAGCCGTGGTCCGCAAGCGCTTCGGCGACGCCATCCGCCAGTCGGTGCTCGAGGAAGTGATCCGCGAGAGCTGGGAGACGGCCCGCACGAACGAGTCGCTCAAGCCCATCAGCGATCCCAGCATCCGGAACGTGAAGTTCGAGGAGGGGAGCCCGATCGAGTTCGAGCTCCTGGTCGAGGTGCGACCCGAGCTCAAGCTCGAGCGCATCGGCGGCTTCCGGCTCGACCGGCGCGTCACGCCCGTCACCGACGAAGCCGTCACCGAGCAGATCGAGCGGCTCCGCGAGCAGAAGGCGACCTGGACCCCGGTCGAGGGCGCCCAGCCGGCCCCCGGCCAGATGGTCCGCGTCGAGGTGGCGCCGCTCGAGGGCGACACCGCCGGGCCGTCGCAGCCCTACGACCTCGTCCTCGGCGAGAACCGGGCCCTCCCGGCGCTCGAGGAGGAGATCATGAAGCTCGCTCCCGGCCAGACCGCCGACGCCGACATCCGGTTCCCCGACGATCACCCCGACGAGAGCCGCCGGGGACAGAGCCGCCGGGTGCGGATCACGCTGCACGACGTGAAGCGCCAGGAGCTGCCCGCGCTTGACGACGCCTTTGCGCGCGAGGTGGGCGACTTCGACACCCTGGACGCCCTCCGCGCCGCGGTGCGCACCGATCTCGAGCAGGAGGCGTCGCGCGACGCCGACGCCCGCGTGCGGGAACAGCTCATCGGCCAGATCGTGGACGCCAACGGCGTCACCGCGCCCGAGTCGCTGGTGCACAAGCTGATGCACGGCTACGCCAACGCCTACCAGATTCCGGAGGAGCAGCTGGGCCAGTTCGAGCAGCAGTTCCATCCGGTCGCCGAGACGCAGGTGAAGCGGGACCTCGTGCTCGACGCGCTGGTCGAGGCGCACGGGCTCCGCGCCACCGAGAGCGACGTGGACGCGCGGGTGGCGAAGATGGCGGAGGCGCGGGGCGTGCCCGCGGGCCAGCTCTACGCCCAGCTCGAGAAGGCCAAGCGGCTGGCCGAGCTCGAGCGCGGGCTCACCGAAGAGAAGGTGTTCGACTTCCTGCTCACGCAGTCAACCGTCAACGAGGCGACGCCCTGACGATGTCCACTCTGTACCCGCCCTACATCATCGAGCGCTCGAGCCGCGGCGAGCGGAGCTACGACATCTTCTCGCGCCTGCTGATGGACCGGATCGTGTTCCTCGGCGCGCCGATCAACGACGACGTGGCGAACATCATCATCGCCCAGCTCCTCTTCCTCGAGGCCGACAACCCCGAGAAGGACATCTACCTGTACATCAACTCGCCCG
>JAICUF010000014.1 GCA_025935995.1 Gemmatimonadales bacterium | reverse complement strand
GACCGGGCCCTGCTCCGCGCGTCCCACCCGGTGCATCACGACGCGGGCGCCGGCGACCGGCAGGGTGTCGGCGTCGCGGACCCGGACCACCCGTCCCCCCGCGACCACGGGAACCTGCGCCGCGGCCGGCGGAGCGGCCAGGAGCAGGGCGACGGCGAGCGGAAGGCTACGGATTGAACTTGCCGAAGTCCTGCGGGTCCATCTTCTCGAGATATTCCTTGAGCTTGTCGGCATCGAGCGACGGATCGGGGGCGGGCTCGTCGGTCTGCAGGCCGCTCTCATCGAGCAGCTGGTCGCTGGTGAAGATGGGCGCGTTGAGACGGAGCGCGAGCGCGATGCTGTCGCTCGGCCGCGCGTCGACCTGGAAGACGTGGTCGTCGCGGCGGATCAGGAGCTCGGCGAAATAGGTGTTCTCCTTCACCGAGCTGATCACGACGCGCCGGAGCTCGCCGCCGAGTCCGACGATCACCTGCTTGAGCAGATCGTGGGTGAGCGGGCGCTGCGCCTTCACGCCCTTGAGCTCCATCGCGATCGCGTTCGCCTCGGCCGCGCCGATCCAGATCGGCAGGATGCGGGCGCCGTCCCGCTCGCGGAGGATCACGACCGGCGAGTTGGTGTTCCGGTCGAGGCCGATGTCGGACACCGTGACTTCGAGCATCGTCAGACCGCCGACAGAAGGTCCCGGACCTTGTCGCTCGTCTCCCAGGTGAAGAAGTCGGTCTTGCGCGTCGCGTCGCCGACGCGCGCGGCGTAGGGGCGGCGGCCGAAATGCCCATAGGCCGCCGTCGGCGAGTAGATGGGCTTCTTGAGCTTGAGCGCCCGGATGATCCCGCGGGGCGTGAGGTCGAACACCTCGCGCACCGCCCGTTCCAGCCGCGCGTCGGGTACCTGCCCCGTACCGAAGGTATCCACCATCACCGAGACCGGCTGCGCCACCCCGATCGCGTAGGCGACCTGTACCTCGCAGCGGCGCGCGAGCTTCGCGTCGACGATGTTGCGGGCCACCCAGCGCATCGCGTACGCCGCCGACCGGTCCACCTTCGACGGGTCCTTCCCGCTGAAGGCGCCGCCGCCGTGGCGTGCCATCCCGCCGTAGGTGTCCACGATGATCTTCCGGCCGGTGAGGCCCGCGTCGCCGTGCGGGCCGCCGATCACGAAGCGCCCGGTCGGATTGATGAGAAACTTGACCCGGCCCGCCTCGATCCCGGCCTTCTCGAGCACGGGCCGGATCACCTCGGAGACGATCGTATCGCGAATCGTGCCGGCGCCGAGGCGCCGCGAGCCCGAGCGCTCCGCATGCTGGGTGGAGACGACGACGGTGCGCACCCCGACCGGGCGATCGCCCTCGTACTCGACCGAGACCTGGCTCTTGCCGTCGGGCCGGAGCCAGTCGATTCCGCCGCCGCCGTCGAGGCCCTTCCGCACGGCGGCGAGGCGCTCGCTGATCCGGTGCGCGAGGAGGATCGGAAGCGGCATCCGCTCCCGCGTCTCGTTCGTCGCGTAGCCGAACATCATCCCCTGGTCGCCGGCGCCCTGCTCGTGCCCGCTGTCCTCGTCCACCCCCATCGCGATGTCGGGGGACTGCCGGTCGATCGAGGTGATCACCGCGCAGGTGCGCGCGTCGAAGCCGTAGGACGCGTCGGTGTATCCGATCCGTTCGACCGTTTCGCGCACCAGGTCCGGAATGTGGACATACGTCTTCGTCGTAATCTCGCCGGCGACGATCGCCATCCCGGTGGTCACCATCGTCTCGCAGGCGACGCGGCCGTCGGCGTCGTTCGCGAGGATGGCGTCGAGCACGGCGTCGGAGATCTGGTCGGCCACCTTGTCGGGATGGCCTTCGGTGACGGATTCGGACGTGAAGACGTGTCGCTTGGGAGCGGCCATGAGCGTGAGATCTCGGTGAAGGAGTCTGCGCCCGCAGGCGGGCGACGGAGCAAGGTAGCGATGCGAGGCGCGGCGGGGCAACGCCGTCAGGGCGGGCTCACCATGCGGAGATCGACATGTCCGCCAATCCCTTCGCGCAGTGCCGCGACCACGCCGGCCGCGTCGGTGGCCGCAAGCGCGCGCTCGGCGGCGTCGCGCGCGGCGGCCTCCGGGACGTTCCGGATCACCCACTTGACGAGGGGAATCGCCGGCGGCGCGACGCTGAGCCGGCGGTACCCCAGTCCGAGCAGGAGCACGGCGCCGAGCGGGTCGGACGCCATCTCGCCGCACACGCTGACCGGAAGGCCGGCGGCGGCGCCGCACTCGCGGATGGTGCGCAGCTGGCGCACGATCGAGGGATGCATGGGGGTAAAGCGTGCGGCGAGGCGCGCGTTCCCGCGGTCCACGGCCATCGTGTACTGCGTGAGATCGTTGGTGCCGACGCTGAAGAAGGCGCTCTCCCTGGCGAGGAGGTCGGCGATGACGACGGCCGCCGGCGTCTCGATCATCACGCCGACCGGCACCGTGTCCGCCGCCCGCACGCCGGCGGCCTGCAGCGCCGCCGCCTCCTCCGCCAGCATTTCGCGGGCGCGGACCACTTCCTCCACCCGCGTGACGAGGGGCAGCATGAGCTGGATGTTCCGGCCATGCGCGGCGCGAAGCACCGCGCGGAGCTGGGCGCGGAACAGCTCGGGCCGGTCGAGACAGACCCGGATCGAGCGCCAGCCGAGGAACGGATTGGCCTCCGCGGGCGCCTTGAAGGCGGCGGGAAATTTGTCACCGCCCAGATCGTAGGACCGGATCACGACGGGATGCCCGCCGAAGGCGTGCGCCACTCGCTGGAAGTATCCGGTCTGCTCGTCCTCGGTCGGCATCGTCGCGCGACCGGTGACGAGGAACTCCGTCCGGAGCAGCCCCACCCCCTCCGCGCCGTGGCTCACGGCCGCGTCGATCTCATCCGGCAGGTCCACGTTGCCCATGAGCGTGATGACGACGCCGTCGGGCGTCGCCGCCGGCTCCTGGAGCACGCCTTCGAGCTGCATCTCGAACCGCTGGCGCCGGCTCACGCGGACGCGGGCGTCCTCGAGCTCCGCGCGCGTCGGCTCGAGCACCACGGCGCCGCTCTGCCCGTCGAGGAGCAGCACGGTGCCGCTGCGGATCTCGTCGAGGGCGCCGCTCAGCCCCATGACGGCGGGAATGCCGAGCGAGTGCGCGAGAATCGCGGCGTGCGAGGTGTTGGTGCCCTCCTCGCTGATGAGGCCCACCACATGCTCGCGGTCGAGCTGGACGGTGAGGCCGGGCGCGAGCTCGTGCGCCACGACGATCACCTGTTCGCCCGCCGGAATCGACCACAGCTCCTCTTCCTTCCGTCCCATGAGCCGGTGCAGCATGCGCATCTGGATTGCGTGCAGGTCGGCCAGGCGATCGCGGAGCTGCGCGCTGCCGGAGCCGCTGAACAGCTGGCGCAGCTCGAGCGCCTTGAACTCGTAGGCGGTCTCGGCGCTCAGCTGGTTGTTGCGGATGAGCTGCTCGACCGAGGCGAGGAAATCGGCGTCCTGCGCCATGAGGATCTGTGCGTCGAAGATGCGCGATTCCTCGGGACCCGCCCGCTCGAGCGCCCGCTGGCCCAGCTTGGTGAGGTGGCCGACGACGACGCGGACGGCCGCCTGGAGCCGGCGAATTTCGCCGGGCACCTCCTCGGCCCCGACGGTGCGATCGGGGACATCGGGGAAGTCGAGGCGTACGACCAGGGCCGGCGCCCAGGCCACGCCGGGGGACACCCCGATGCCGCGGAGCATGTGCGGCCGGCTCATGATTCGCCGAACCCGCCCGCGATGAGGGCCGCGAGCGCGCTGGCCGCGGCCTCCTCATCGGCACCGTGCGCCCGGATCACGACGGCGCTGCCGCACTCCGCCGCGAGCATCATGACGCCCATGATGCTCTTGGCATTCACCGCGCCGTCCTCCTCGCCATGCCGGCCCAGCGTGATGTCGGCGCCGAAGGTCCCGGCGAGCTTCACGATCAGCGCCGCGGGCCGCGCGTGGAGCCCCTGGGAATTGACGATCTGCGCGATGAGCTCGGTCATGCCGTCACCAGCCGGAGCAGCAGCGTGATGCCAAGGGCCAGGAGACCGAAGCGCGTCGCGGTGAATCGCGCGCCCGACCAGCGCGCGAGCCCGAGGCCCGCCCCGGCGATGAGGACCGCACTGGCGACGCCGCGGGCGCCGAAGGGATGCAGCAGCCACGCCGCGGCCATCGGCGTGCCGACGCCGACTGCGAAGGCCGCCGCCGCGCCGCTCCGGGTCGCGGCGCGGGGCAGCTTCGATGCGCCCAGCGCGCCGCCGACGCGCATTCCCGACGCGAGGCCGGTGGAGAGCGCCCATGACGCGGTGGCGAGGCGGACCGCGTTGAACGCGAGGACGAACAGCGCGACCACCCACCACCCGGCCCCGAGTGCCAGTGCCGCGAGCGCGAGTCCCGAGAGTGCCGGCAGGATGCCCGCCCAGAAGAGGCTGTCGCCGAGCGCGCCGAGCGGGCCGGCGAGCGCGGCGCGGAGCCGGACGATCTGCTCGCCCGGCACGGCGTCGTATTCCGCGCGGGCGCTCGCGCCGAGGGCCAGGCCTGCGAGGTACGGATTGGCATTGAAGAATTCGGCGGATCGCACGACCGCTTCCGGGTAGCGGCCGGGTTCGGTGGTGCGCAGGTCGTCGAGCAGCGGTTCGGCCGCGAAGCCCATCCCGATTCCCTGCATCCGCTCGTAATTCCAGCTCCCCTGCACCGACAGCAGGCGGAGGAAGGCGCGACCGGCGCCGTTCACAGGAGCCCCCACACCAGAACGCCGAGCACGGTGCCCACCGCGCCGCCGGCAGCGAGCCAGCGCCGGCGACTCCCGGTGCCGGCCCCGCGGGCCGCGCCACCCAGGGCCGACGCCGCCGCCGCTCCGACAGCCGCGATCGTCAGCGCCGCGGCCGTCCCGCGGTCGAGGCGAACCCACCGCAGCGTCACGCCGGCAACGCCCAGCGCGAGGCCCGCGAGCAGGAGCGACCGGACGACGTCCCGCGCGATCGAGGCGAGATGCAGCCGGCGGATGACCGAGGGCTCCCCCGAACGAAGCGCCGCGGCGTGGCGGCCCACCGCGTCGGCGTTGAGCCGCCGGAGTGCCAGCAGCGACCATCCGCCGACGGCGGAGAGGAGGAGCCCGATGCCCACGGCCACGCCGAGCCCGAGCTCCCAGGGCGATCCGGCCGCGATCGCCGCGGCGCCGACCGCCGCGGCGCCGTAGTCGGGATAGCGCACGGCACCCACCGGGAGGACATCGAGCGCGAAGAGCTCCAGCACCGCGCCGACGCGGAGTCCGGCCCCGACGTCGCCCAGGAGGGCGCCGGCCACCGTGCCGGCAACGAGCGGGCGCGAGAACATCGCCTGCGGCACGCTCACGAGGTCGATGCCGGCGAGCGCGCCCCAGAGGAGGAGCAGGAGCAGGGTGAACCCGTCGGCGCCGGTCACGCGAGCGCGCCCAGACCCACCGGCACGGCCGAGGGAACGTCCTGGGCCGTGATGTCGGCGCCAAGGAGCTCGAGCTCGACCAGCGAGTGGTATTCGTCGGGGGTGAGATAGAGATAGGGAAGGCGCTCGGTCCGTCCCGGACGGTGGTGCAGGCCGCCCAGGTTGATCCGGTGGAGCGCGACCGGATCGGCAGCGTACAGCCGGACGAGTGACGGAACGCTGCCGGTCAGGAGCATCGAACGCCTGGCGTCGGCCTGCCAGGCGCCAAGCCGCGCCGCGGCGGCCGCAGTGCCGGCGAACTCGATCGTGACACCCTCGGGCACGGCCATCCGGTAGAGATCCTGTTCCCAGTCGTTGGCGGCGACGTCATCGTCGATCAGCAGGATGCGCTGGACGCCAAGGGGGCGGCCCCAGCCGATCACCACCTGACCGTGGATGAGGCGGTCGTCCACGCGCGAGAGGACGAACGGCATCAGGGGAGCCGGATGGCCTTGCCGCCGCTCGCGGCCGCATGATCCGCGGCCTCCGATGGCGGGAGCGAAAGGTGGAAGACGAAATCCACCAGCATCGCGAGGTTGACTCCGGTGACCACGGCCACGCCGGCCCGCTCGCGGAGGCGCCGCAGCGTGGCGATCAGGCACGACCCGCTCGCCATGTCCACGAAGACGACGGCCGGTCCGCCGGACACCGCGGCCTCGATCCGCGCCTCGAGGGACTCGCGGTCGCAGCCGCTGTTGGAGACGGCGACGAGGTGGCCGGTGAGGCCGCTGATCTGCTCGGTGGCGTCCACCAGTGCGGCCGCGACCGTGCCGTGACAGACCACCACGCCGTGCAGGGATGCGCGGGCGGGCTCACTCATAGTCGTTCTGGAGATATTCGCGCACGCCGCGCTGCTCCTTCATCCGCTTGATGAGCCGCTCGTTGAACGCCGCCGCGACGTCCACGCCCGAATAGCGGAGCAGATGCATCATCGCGACGACCTCGGAGATGACGGTGATGTTCTTGCCCGGATTGAGCGGCACGACCATGCGGGGCAGCGTGACGCCGAGGATCACGGTTTCCTGGTGGGAGAGCCCGGTGCGCTCGACGTCGCGGCTCGTCTCCCAGTCCTCGAGCTGGACCACGACCTCGATCCGCTTCTGCTGCCGCACTGCCCGGACGCCGAACAGCGCCGGAATGTCGATCAGCCCGATCCCGCGGATCTCCATGTGATGGCCCGCGAGCTCGTGTCCGCGGCCGATCAGCACGTCGTTGCCGCGGCGGGTCACCTGAACGACGTCGTCGGCCACGAGGCGGTGGCCTCGCTCGACGAGGTCCAGGACGCACTCGCTCTTGCCGATGCCGGAACGGCCGACGAAGAGCAGTCCCACGCCGTACACGTCCGCCAGCGAGCCGTGGAGCGTGCTCCTGGGCGCGAAGGCATCCTCCACGACGGGCTTGATGAGCCGGTAGAACTCCGCCGTCTTGAGCCGGGTGCGGAGGACGGGCACGCCGTGCGCGGTGGCCAGCTCGAGGAGCTCCGCCGGCACCTCCTGGCCCTTGGTGACGAAGACGACCGGCAGCTCGAAGGCGAAGAAGCTCTCGAGAGCGCGCCGCCGCTGCTCCGCCGGCAGCGAGCCGAGATAGGTGATCTCGGTCTCGCCGAAGACGTGGAGGCGGTTGGGCGCGAAGCGGCCGGTGTACCCCGCCAGCGCGAGGCCGGGACTCGCGACCTCCGCGTCGGTGAGCGGGCGGTCGAGCCCCTGCTCGCCGGTGAGACTCTCGAGCTGGAACGGGTCGCCGCGGCGGGTGAGAAAGTCGCGAAGTCGCAGCATCACGCCCGCGCCGGCTCCCGCCTCGGATCATGTCGGCGCGTGGTCACGGCTCCCATCGATCGCTCCTTGGATGATGTCCAGCAGATGCGCCTCCGTCGCCGCCGCCGCGGCGTCCCACGTGAGGCCCTCGGCAAAGCGCCGGGCGGCGGCGCCGAGCCGCTCCACCCGCGCGGGGTCGGCCGCGAGCTCGAGCATCCGCCCGGCCAGCGCGGCGGCATCGCCGTGGGGCACGAGGGCGCCGGTGAGACCGTCGCGCACCGAGTCCCGGAGGCCCGGACTGTCCGACGCCAGCGAAGGCGTGCCGCACGCCGCCGCCTCGACGATCGTGATCCCCCACCCTTCCTTGGGTGAGGGAAAGACGTTGGCCGTGGCCGACCGCAGCAGCTCCAGCTTCCGGCTTTCGGTTACGAAGCCGTGGAAGGTCACCGCGTCCGCGATGCCCAGGCGATGCGCCAGCCGCTCCAGCTCCGGCTGGAAGTCGCCCCGGCCCGCGACGTCCAGGCGGAGGTCCGGACGCCCGACCCGGGCGAGCGCCAGGGCCCGGAGCGCCACGTCCACTCCTTTATAACGCTTGAGCCGTCCGATATACAAGAACGCCGGCGGCGCGCTGCGGGCGACGTTCGGGTCGGGCCGGAAGTGGGATGAATCAACGCCCGGGTGGATGACGCGAATGCGGGACGCCGGCACCCCGCGCGCGATCAGGTCGTCGCGGGTGCTCTCGCTGATGGCGTGAAAGGCCGTCCGCCGGTACGCCCGCGCCAGCGGCCGCTCCGCCAGCCATACCGCACTCGCCACCGGCCATGCCGCCTCCTGGAAGACGGTGTCGCCGAAGAGATGCGGGATGATGGTGCAGAACGGCAGCGTCGTGAGTCCCGGCAGGAAGAGGGGGACCTTGTTGACGTCCTCCACCAGGATGTCGGGACGCTCGGCGGCCAGCGCCTCGCGAACGGCGCTGCGGCCGAGCGCGGCGAAGCTGTTGCGTGTCCCGCGCCGCTCGACCGCGATGCCCTGGACGTCGGCCCTCGGCGGGGCGCCCGCCCAGCCGGCGCAGACGAGCCGGACCCGGTGGCCGCGCGCCGCCAGCCGGCTGAAGATCTCGAAGAGATGGATCTCGGCGCCGCCGGCCTGCGGATTGTTCCGGTCCTGCCAGTTCGCCAGCAGGATGTTCACGTCAGAGGCGTCCGAGCGAGTGGGCGATGCGATCGAGCACGCCGTTGACGAAGGGCGCCGCCTTGGCGCCGCCGAACCAGTGCGCGAGTCGCACCGCCTCGTCGATCGCGACCTTGGGCGGCGCCGTCCCGTCCATCATCTCCTGGATGGCGAGCCGGAGAATGTTGCGTTCGACCACGGCGATGCGGTTCATCCGCCAGTTTTCGGCCGCGACCGCCGCCTGCCGGTCGAGCGCGTCGACATTCGCGATCACGCGGCCCGCCAGATCCTCGGCGAAGTCCAGCACGCGCGGCTCCGGCCCGGTGAGGCGCGACAGGCCCGCCGCCATGTCGTGCACCGGGGGCGCGCCCTGCAGCTCCCACGCATAGAGCAGCTGGAGCGCCCGCGCCCGGCCCCGCGTCTCAAGCCGGAGCATCGGCGCCCCGGAGCTGGGCCAGCACGTCCGCGGTCGCGAGCGCCGCCTCCGCCGCCTCGTACCCCTTGTTTCCCGCAGCGCCGCCCGCGCGCTCGGCCGCCTGCTCCATGGAGTCCACCGTCAGCACGCCGAAGCCGACGGGGAGCGCGTGCCGCACGGCGACGTCGTTGAGCCCGCGCGCCGCTTCGCCCGCGACGAACTGGAAGTGCGGCGTGTCCCCGCGCACCACCGCGCCCAGCGCTACGAGACAGACATAGCGCCCGGTGGCCGCCGCGGCCGCGGCCGCGGCGGACAGCTCGAAGGCGCCCGGCACCCACCCCACGTCCACGGACTCGTCCGGCACGTGCGCGTCCCGGAGCGCGTCCCGCGCTCCGGCGAGGAGGCGCGTGGTGATGAGCTCGTTGTAGCGGCTCACCACGATCGCCACGCGGCCGCGGGACCGCGCCCGGCCGGCAAAGTCTGGCATCGGAGTCAGAAGGTGAGGAGGTGGCCGAGCTTGTCGCGCTTGGCGCCGAGATAGTCGCGGTTGTCGTCGGTGGTGCTCGCGACGAGCGGCACCCGCTCCACGATCTCCAGCCCGTAGCCCTCGAGGCCCACGAGCTTGCGGGGATTGTTGGTCAGGACGCGGATCGACGAGAGCCCGAGATCGCGGAGGATCTGCGCGCCGATGCCGTAGTTCCGGAGATCGGGCGCGAAGCCCAGCTTCTGGTTCGCCTGCACCGTGTCGGCGCCGGAATCCTGGAGGGCATAGGCGCGGAGCTTGTTGAGGAGTCCGATCCCGCGCCCCTCCTGATCGAGGTACACCACCGCCCCCCGCCCCTCCGCGACGATCCGCTGCATGGCGGTGTGCAGCTGGAAGCCGCAGTCGCAGCGCTGGGATCCGAAGACGTCGCCGGTGAGGCACTTCGAGTGCATCCGGACGAGCACGTTCGGCTCGCCCGCGATCTCGCCGTGCACGAGGGCGACGTGCTCGCGCTGGTCGACGTCGTTCCGGTAGCCGATCACCCGGAACTCGCCGAACTCGGTCGGGAGCCGCGCCTCGGCGACGCGGTGTACCAGCTTCTCGTTCCCCAGCCGGTGCGCGACCAGCTGCGCCACCGTGACGAAGGTGAGGCCGTGCCGCTCGGCAAAGGCGCGGAGCTCGGGCACCCGGGCCATCGAGCCGTCGGCGCTCAGGATCTCGCAGATGACGCCGGCCGGATAGAGTCCCGCCAGCCGGGCGAGATCCACCGCGGCCTCGGTGTGGCCGACCCGCTGCAGGACGCCACCCGGCCGCGCGCGGAGCGGCGGCACGTGCCCCGGACGGCGCAGATCGGCCGGCTGCGTGGCGGGGTTGATGGCGACGTGGATGGTGCGCGCGCGGTCGCTGGCCGAGATGCCGGTGGTCACGCCGAAGCGGCGGTCGGCGTCGATCATCACGGTGAATGCGGTGGACTGCTCCTCGGTGTTCCGCTCCACCTGCTGCGACAGGCCGAGCTCGTCGCAGCGGTCGGCGGTGAGCGCGAGGCAGATGAGGCCGCGCCCGTGCTGCGCCATGAAGTTGATCATCTCGGGCGTGACGAGCTCGGCCGCGCAGATGAGGTCGCCCTCGTTCTCGCGGTCCTCGTCGTCCGCCACGACGATGATCTTGCCGTTGCGGAGGTCCTCGATGGCCTGCCCGATGGAATCGAAGCTCATCCCGTCCGTGGTGCGATGAGGTGCGCCGCGGTGAAGTGGCGCACGTACTTGCCGATGGCGTCGCCCTCGAGGTGGACGCGGTCGCCGGGGCGCCGCTCCCCCAGAGTCGTATGCTGTAAGGTAAACGGGATGAGGGATACCTGAATCGCGCCGGCGCGGGGAACCGCGTTGACGGTGAGGCTCACGCCGTCCACCGTCACCGAGCCGAGTGGAATGGACACCTCGGCCACGGCGGCCGGGGTCGCGATGTCGAGCAGGCGGGCGTCCCCCTGCATGCGCACCGCCTCGACGGTACCGATGCCGTCCACGTGCCCCTGCACCAGGTGCCCGCCCAGCCGGTCGGCGGCGCGGAGCGCACGCTCGAGGTTCACGCGGCGGCCGGGCGCGTACGCCCCGAACGCGGTCCGCTCGAGCGAGGTGGCGACGACGTGCACCGCGAGCCGCCCACCGCGACTCGAGCGGACCGTGAGGCACGCGCCGTCCACGGCGACGCTCTCGCCGTCGCTCAGGCGGCGCCACGGCGAGTCGATCACGAGATCGAGCCCGCCATCGGCGGGCGCGACCTCGCGCACGGTGCCGATCGCCGCGATCAGTCCGGTGAACATGCGCGATCGAGCACGAGCAATGTGTCGTCGCCGAGGGCCCGGCGCTCCACCGGATGCCACCGCTCGACACTCGCGAGCGGAAGCGACGGCAGGCCGCTGAACGCGGGCACGCCCCGCTCACCGAGCCAGATGGGACTCTGGACCCAGTAGAGCCGGTCCACCAGCTCGGCCCTGAGCAGCGCGCCGGCGAGGCGGCCGCCTCCCTCCACCAGGAGCGACCCCACGCCGCGCTCCGCGAGCGCCGCCAGCGCCTCGTCCAGCGACTCGGCCGGGATCAGCTCGACGCCGGCGGCGGCGAGCGCGCGGCCCATCTCCCACTGAAACGCGTCGGCTCCCGCCACGACCGCCGTCGGCACCTCGTGCGCGCTTCGGATGAGCTCGGCCTCCAGCCGGAGATTGAGCGCCGGCGCGAAGACCACGCGACGCGGCACGACGCGCGGTCTGAGCGGTCCGCGAACGGTGAGCGACGGATCGTCGTGCCGGGCCGTCGCCCCGCCGATGCCGATCGCGTCGAATCCGGCGCGGAGCCAGTGCACGTACTCGCGGGCTTCGGCTCCCGAGATCCAGCGCGAGCGCCGGTCGCGGTCGGCAATTCGCGCGTCCACCGACGTCGCGAGCTTGAGCGCCACGAACGGCCGGATCTCCCCGCGGGCGTGATGGAGAAAGGCGGCGTTCTGCGCCGCCGCTTCCCGGCCCAGCAGTCCGTACTCAACCTCGATGCCGGCGGCGGCCAGCCGCTCGCCGCCGCCCGCCGCGATCGGGTTAGGGTCGCGGATCGCCACGACGACGCGCCGCACGCCCGCGGCGATCACCTGGTCCACACACGGCGGCTGCTTCCCCTGATGCGCGCAGGGCTCGAGGGTGACCACGAGGGTCGAGCCCCGAGCCCTGCTTCCGGCCGCGGCGAGCGCGACCGCTTCCGCATGCGGCGCGCCGAATTCCGCGTGATGGCCTTCGCCCACGACCTCGCCGTCCGCCAGCACCACTGCGCCCACGAGCGGATTGGGCTGCACCCGTCCCCATCCCCTCGCCGCGAGGTCGAGGGCACGCGCCATCGCGTCCCGCTCGTTCAAGGCTCAGAAGCCGAAGCGAAGCCCGGCGCTGTAGAAGGTCGTACCCTTCGTGTCATCGAACCCCTGGAAATTCGTGATGAGGTGCTGATCCCTGCCCGATTGGTGGCCGATCTCGCCGACGATCTTGAGCACCTTGAGGTCGAGTCCCGCGTCGGCGAAGATCACCGTGCGGCTCTGGTCGAGGTGCAGCGTGACCGTCTGAGGGACACCGGTGGCGCCGTTCCGGAACGTTGCGGAGACGTTTCCGGTGTACCGGCTCCAGCCGGCGCCGGCGGCGACGGTGAGCACCGCCAGGCGCTTGCCGGCGACCACGCGCAGGCTGGTCGCCTGGAGGTCGAGATCGGCGGCGAGGTCGTCGCCGGCCGCCAGCTCCCCGAAGCCGATGCGCGGCACCGAGCGGCGCATCACACTCACCGAGAGGCCCGGCAGCGCGCCGTCGCCGTTCAGCAATCCCAGCCGCGCGCCGTAGCCGATCCCGAGACTCACGGGCCCGATCCGCGGGGCGTCGGGATCGACGCGGATCTCGTCCACGGCCTTCTCGTTCGGCACGAGCTGCGCCGACGCGAGGAAATCGAGCGACAGGAGGCCGCCCCTGAGTCCCTTGAAGAGACCCACGGCGCCCTCGAGCACCGGCACCGGTGCCAGCAGCCGGTCGCTCTCCGCCACGTTGTTGCTGCCGTCGACGTTGAGCTCGGGAATCACGACGTTGGCGGCGTTGGCCCGGAGCGAGATCGCGAAGTGCCCGAGCCCGCCCATGGTGGACTGTGAGCCGAGGAGCGGATTGCCGCCGCTCACGAGGAGCCCGGCGATCGGGTGGTACGCGCGCGTGAGGTCCACCGCGGCGTCGCAGCGCTGCCGGTCGTTCTGGGCGGAGCTGAGGCCGGAGCACTCGGGATTCTGGGCGGCGAGCGGCGCCGCGAGGAGGGACAGCAGGACGGCGAGTGCGGTTCGGCTGGGGCGCATGGAGATCTCCGTCAGGCGGGGGAGAAGGCCACGGTCTGCTCACCGCGAACGATCTCGCCCATCGGCCACGTGGTGACCCCGTCGGCCGCCGCCGACTCGCGCGCGGCATCGACCGCATCCGGGGGCAGGACGACGACGAGCCCGACGCCGAGATTGAAGACTTCCCGCATCTCGCCGGTCGAGAGGGCGCCGCCCTGCTGGAGGACACGAAAGAGCGGCGGCAGATCCCACGACCGGGCATCCACCGTCGCCGCCGTGCCGGGCGGCAATATCCGCGCCAGATTACCCGCGATTCCCCCACCCGTGATGTGCGCAATTCCGTGCACCCGCGGGAGCACCGGCGCCACCGCGGCGGCGTAGCTCCGGTGCACGGCGAGCAGCGCGTCCGCGACGGTCTGGCCGCTCTCCGGCAGCCTCGCGTCGAGCGCCAGGCGCATGCGGTCGAAGAGCACGCGGCGCGCGAGCGTGTAGCCGTTGGTGTGCAGTCCCGTCGACGCGCAGGCGAGGAGCACGTCTCCCGCCACGATCCTCTCGCCGTGCAAGGCGGCGTCCTCGTCGACCACGCCGACGATCGTGCCGGCAAGGTCGAAGTGCCCCGGCTGGTAGAGTCCCGGCATCTGCGCCGTTTCCCCGCCGGCGAGCGCCATGCGATGGCGGCGGCAGCCGCGCGCGACGCCCTCGACGATGGCGGCCAGCTCCTCGACCCCGAGTCCGGCGCCGGCGACGTAGTCCATGAACGCGATCGGCGTGGCGCCGTGCACCAGGATGTCGTTGACGCTGTGATTGACGAGGTCCTCGCCGACCGTGTCATACCGGCCCGCCTGGAGTGCCACGAGCACCTTGGTGCCCACGCCGTCGGTGCTCATCACCAGCACCGGCCGCCGCATGCCGTCCGGCACGCGCACCATGCCGCCGAAGGCGCCCACCGCGCCGAGCGACAGCGGCGTCCGCGTGCCCGCGACGGCCTGGGCGATGCGAGCCTTGGCGGCATCCGCGCGGGCGAGATCGACGCCGGCGGCGGCGTACTCGGTGGCGGCGGTCTCGGGCGCTCCGCTCACGGCGCGGGCTCCGTCAGCATCACCTGCGTGAGATCGTGAAAGGCGCGCGCCCGCTTCTCCACATCGGCGCGCGTCACCGTGTCGAAGCCGCGGATGCCGAACTGCTCGACGGCGTACGAGCCCATCGTCGCGCCGTAGATCATCGCGCGGCGGAGATCATCCTCGCCGGTGCTGCCGGCGGCCGCGAGGTAGCCCATGAAGCCGCCGGCAAAGGCGTCTCCGGCGCCGGTCGGATCGAAGACCTCCTCGAGCGGGAAGGCCGGCACGTAGAAGGTTCGCGCGCCGTCCATCAGGAGCGCGCCATGCTCCCCCTGCTTGATCACGACGCGCTTGGGACCGTGCGCCAGGATCCAGCGCGCCGCGCGATGGATGTTCCAGTCGCCGCTCAGCTCGCGGGCTTCGCCGTCGTTCACCATCAGGAGGTCGACGCGACCGAGCAGCTCCATGAGCGCCGGCTTCCTGCTCTGAATCCAGTAGTTCATGGTGTCGCACGCGACGAGGCGCGGGCGGCGGATCTGCTCCAGCACCGCGAGCTGCAGCTCCGGATCGATGTTGCCGAGGAAGACGAATTCGGCGGACCGCGACGCCTCGGGAAGCTTGGGCTGGAAGGTGGCGAACACGCCAAGGCGCGTCTCCAGCGTCTCGCGGCTCTGCAGGTCGTAGGAATACTTGCCCTTCCACCGGAAGCTCTCGCCGCTCACGCGCTCGACGCCGCTCCAGTCGATGCCCCGCGCGGCCAGCCGGTCGAGCTCGGCCACCGGATAGTCGCTGCCCACGACCCCGACCACCTGCACCGGGTGGAGGAGCGCGCCGGCGACGCTGAAGTAGACGGCGGAGCCGCCCAGGGCGTCGGCGGTCTCGCCGAAGGGCGTGAAGATCGAATCGAGTGCGACGCTGCCGACGACGAGCAGGCTCATGCGCTCACATCCGGTCGGGGGCGGAGATGCCGAGGAGACCGAGGCCATTCGCGAGCACGATGCGCGCGGCGCGCGCGAGGAGGAGGCGCGCCCGCTCGACGTCCGGGGCCTCGCCGACGGTGCGCGTGTGGTGATACCAGCCATGGATCACGCCCGCGAGCTCCTCCAGATAGACCGTGATCCGGTGCGGCTCGCGCTCCCGGCCGGCGCGGGCCACTGCCTCGGGAAAGGCGACCAGCTTCTTGAGCAGCTCGTCGTCCTGCGGCGCCGTGAGGGCCGCGAGCTCAAGCCGGCCGTCCACGCCGTCGGCCGCGAGCTGCGCGGTCCGGAAGATCCCGCTCAGGCGCGCATGCGCCATCTGCACGTAGAACACGGGGTTCTCGTCCGTCTGCTTCCGCGCGAGATCCACGTCGAAGACCATCTGGGAGTCGCCGCGGCGCATCAGGAAGAAGTAGCGCGCGGCATCGACGCCCACCTCCTCGAAGAGATCGCGCAGGGTCACGAACTCGCCCGAGCGCTTCGACATCTTCACTTCCTCGCCGCCGCGCACCACCTTCACGAGCTGCACGAGGGCAACGTCGAAGAACTCCGGCGGATAGCCGAGCGCCAGGAGCACCGCGCGCATGCGCGGGATGTAGCCGTGGTGGTCGGCCCCCCACACGTCGATGACCCGATCGAACCCGCGGGCGTGCTTGTCGACGTGGTAGGCGATGTCAGGCACGAGGTAGGTGAACGAGCCGTCCTGCTTGCGCAGCACGCGGTCCTTGTCGTCGCCGAACTGCGTCGTCCGGAGCCAGAGCGCGCCCTCCGACTTGTACGTGAGCCCACGCTCCGCCAGCGAGTCGAGCGCCTGGCGCACCTCGCCCCGGTCGTAGACCGCCTGCTCGCTCGTGAACGTGTCGAAGTGCACGCCGAACACCCGGAGGTCCTCGTCCTGCTCGGCTCGCTGGATCTCGAGCGCGAGGGCGCGGCAGCGGCGGATTCCCTCCTCCGCAGCGAGGTCGGCGAAGGCGGCACCCTCGCGCGCGAGCACCGCCGCCGCGTTCTCCCGGAGATAGTCGCCGTGGTAGCCGCCTTCCGGAATCGTGCCCTCACGCCCTGCCGCCTCCTGCACACGAGCCCAGAGACTCTGCGCCAGGCGGTCGATCTGGACGCCGGCGTCGTTGATGTAGAACTCGCGGGTGACGGTGTGACCGGTCCACTCGAGGAGCGATGCGATCGCGTCTCCCAGGGCGGCGCCGCGCCCGTGGCCCACGTGGAGGGGACCGGTGGGATTGGCCGAGACGAACTCGACGTTCACGGTGAGCCCGTGCCCCGCGTCGCTCCGGCCGTAGCGGGGGCCCGCCTCGAGGATGGCCGCGTGGGCGAGCACGAGCTGGTCATCGGCCAGCCAGAAGTTGATGAAGCCGGGGCCCGCGATCTCGGTACGCGATACGAGCGACGGCGGAAGCTCGATCTCCGACAGGATCCGCTCCGCCATGGCCCGCGGTGCGGTGCGGGCGCCCTTCGCGAGGACGAGTGCGAGATTGGTGGCCATGTCGCCGTGCCCCGCGTCGCGGGGACGCTCCAGCACGAACTCCACGGCACCCTGCCCCAGCCGCTCCGCCACCTGGCGGAGCGCGCTCCGGAGCGCCTCACTCACTCGGCGGCCTTCTTCTTCGCGGGCTGGGCGGCGCTCGTGTCGGCCGGCTTCGTGCTCTTCGTCTCGGCCTTCGATTCGGACTTCGACTCGGCGGCCGGGGCGGACTCACTCTCCTTCTTGCGCGGCCCCTTGCCGTCCTTTCCGTAGTCGGTGATGTAGAAGCCGCTGCCCTTGAACACGAGCCCCGCTCCGCCGGAGATCTTCCGGACGGCAGGCTTGCCGCAGATGGGGCAGGCCGCCCGCGGCTTGTCGCTCATCTTCTGGAGCTTCTCGAACCGGTGCCCCTCGGGGCACTCATACTCGTACGTCGGCATGCTCGCTCGGCGTGGTAAATGGAAACAGCACCAAAACTTAGCTGGCTCGACCTCGCCTTTCAAGCGAACCGGTAGACGCCCCACAGGCGCCGCAGGACGTCGCTGATCTCTCCCACCGTCGCCCGGGCGCGAACCGCGGCGAGAATGGGCGGCATGAGCGGAGCCGATCCCTCGGCGGCATGCTTGAGCGCCTCGAGCGCAGCGGCGACGGCGGGCGCATCGCGACGCGCGCGCGTCGCGGCCAGGCGCTCCCGCTGGCGCGTCTCGAGCGCGGAGTAGTCGGGGGTCTCGATCGGGAGCGGCGGGGCATCGTCGGTGAAACGGTTCACGCCGACCACCACCTGCGCGCCCGTCTCCTGCGCCTTCTGGATCTCCCACGCGCTCCGTGCGATCGCCTCCTGATAGAACCCGCGCTCGATCGCCGCCGCGGCGCCGCCCAGCGCGTCGATCTCGGAGATCAGCTCGCGCGCACCGGACTCGATGCCGTCGGTCAGGCTCTCGACGTAGTAGCTGCCGGCGAGAGGGTCCACCGTCGCCGCCACCCCGCTCTCATATCCGAGGATCTGCTGGGTGCGGAGCGCGAGCGTGGCGGACGCCGCGGTCGGGAGCGCCAGCGCCTCGTCGTACCCATTGGTGTGCAGCGACTGGGTCCCACCAAGCACGGCGGCGAGACCCTGCACCGTGACGCGCACGACGTTGTTGAGCGGCTGCTGCGCCTGCAGGGTGACACCGCCCGTCTGGGTGTGGAAGCGGAGGCGCGCCGTGGCGTCGTCCGCGCCGAAGCGCTCGCGCGCCAGTCGCGCCCAGAGCCGCCGCGCGGCGCGGAACTTGGCGGCCTCCTGAAAGAGGTCGTTGTGGCTCGCGAAGAAGAACGAGAGACGCGGACCGAAGGCAGAGACGGTGAGCCCGGCGTCGACCGCGACCCGCATGTATTCGAGCCCGTTCGCCAGCGTGAAGCCGACCTCCTGCACCGCCGTGGCCCCCGCCTCTCGCATGTGGTAGCCGCTGATCGAGATCGGGTTGAAGCTCATCTTCTCGTCCGATACGAAGCGGAAGATGTCGGCGACCAGCCGGAGCGACGGCTTGGCGGGATAGATGTAGGTCCCGCGCGCGACGTACTCCTTGAGCACGTCGTTCTGCACGGTGCCCGACAGCCGCGCGCGCGGGATGCCCTGCTCTTCGCCCACGGTCACGTACATGGCGAGGAGGATCGCGGCGGTCGCGTTGATCGTCATCGAGGTGGAGACGCGGTCGAGCGGGATGCCGCGGAAGAGGTCGGCGAGGTCGTCCACCGTGTCGATCGCCACGCCGACCCGTCCGACCTCGCCGTGCGCCATCGGGTGGTCGGAGTCGTACCCCATCTGCGTGGGCAGATCGAAGGCGGTCGAGAGCCCCGTCTGCCCCTCGTCCAGCAGCCGCCGGAAGCGGGCGTTCGTCTCTTGGGCGGTGCCGAAGCCGGCGTACTGCCGCATGGTCCAGAGCCGGGCGGTGTACATCGTGGGGTACACGCCGCGGGTGAACGGAAAGGCGCCGGGCTCGCCGAGGTCGCGCGCGGGATCACCGGCCCAGTCGCCCGGGCCGTAGACGGTCTTCACAGCACCGAGGCGGTGTAGGCTCCGCTGGTCCGGATCTGCATGCGGCGGAGCGTGTCGGCGACGTAGCCGACATCGTGCCGCGAGCCGATCACGAGCGGGGTGCGCTGGTGCAGGTGGGCGGGCTGGATGTCGAGGATCCGGTTCATGCCGTCGGTGGCCGACCCCTCGGCCTGCTCGGCCAGGAACGCCATCGGGGCCGCCTCGTAGAGGAGGCGCAGCTTGCCGCGGGTGTTCTTCGTGTCGGCCGGGTACATGAAGATCCCGCCGGCGATGAGGTTGCGGTGGAAGTCGGCGACGAGGGAGCCGATGTAGCGGCTGTTCTTGCCCCGGATCTCGTCGGGGCGGTCGCCATGCAGTCCGCGGACGGCCAGCTGCACGCCCCGCTCCCAGCGCCCGAAGTTGCTTTCGTTCACGCTGTAGTACCGGCCCACCCGCGGCGTGACGATGCGCGGCGCGCAGAGCAGGAACTCGCCGATGGTCGGATCGAGCGTGAAGCCGTGGACGCCCTGTCCCGTCGTGTAGACCATCATCGTGCTGGAGCCGTACATCACGTAGCCCGCCGCCACCTGGCGCACCCCGGGCTGCAGCACGTCGGCCACCGTGCCGCGGCCCTCCAGGCTCACGCGCCGGTAGATGCTGAAGATGGTGCCGACGGCGCAGTTGACGTCGATGTTCGACGAGCCGTCGAGCGGATCGAACAGCACGGCGTACTTCCCCGCCTCGAACTCCTGCGGCACGGGGATGATGTCCTCTTCCTCCTCCGAGCCCATCACGCACACCCGACCGGTGTGACTCAGGCAGTTCTTGATCGTCTCGTTGGCGAGCACGTCGAGCTTCTGCTGCTCCTCGCCCTGGACGTTCTGCGCCTCGGCCGAGCCCAGGATGTTGGCGATGCCGGCGCGGCGGATCGCCGCGGCGATGATCTTGCCGGCGAGCGCGATGTCGTAGAGGAGGTTGGACAGCTCGCCCGTGGCCTCGGGGTAGCGATCCTCCTGGTCGAGGATGAAGCGCTCGATGGTCGTCACGGAGGTCTGCACGTCGCCAACTCTCCTTACTCGACTGGGTAGCGAACCACGCGCCGGGCGGCACGCAATGTGAGACTGTGGCCGTCGGTGACGGCGCCGATGGTGCCGTCCCGGTCGGTGCGCCAGACGTCCACGCCGTGCCGCGCGAGTCGGCCGAGGGCTTCGGCCGATGGGTGGCCGTAGCGGTTGTGCGCACCCACGCTGACGACGGCGGCGCGCGGCGCCAGCTCCGCGAGCCAGGCGTCGCCGCTCGCGCCGCGGCTGCCGTGGTGGCCCACCTTCAGGAGATCCACGCGGCCCACGTGCCCCGCCATCCGCGCCTCGGCGCGAAGCCCGGCATCGCCGGCGAAGAGCGCCGTGAACGCGCGGTAGTCCACCCGCAGCACGATCGAGTCCTCGTTGAGGTCATCGTGCCATTCGGCCCACGTGGTATCGGGGTGCAGCAGGGTGAAACGGACGCTGTCGATCGTGAACGTGGCGCCGGCGCGTCCGGCCCGCCACGGGACGCCCGTCTCCGCCACCGCGTCGAGGAACCCCGCGTAGGCCGGATCATCATAGAGCTCGGCGGGCTCCATGACGGCGTCGGCCCGCACCCGCCGGAGCACGCTGGCGGCGCCGCCCACGTGGTCGGCATGCGCGTGCGAGATGATGATCGCGCTGAGCCGCCGCACGCCGTGCCGCGCAAGGAACGGTGCCACCACGCGCCGCCCGGCGTCGGCCGAGCCCAGGAGCGGACCCGCGTCGATCAGGATCCAGTGGCCGGCCGGCGTCCGGAGGACCGCCCCGTCGCCCTGGCCGACGTCGAGAAAATCTAACGTGAGCCCGGGAGTGGCGTCAGTCGCCGGCAGGTCCCGGAAGATCAGCAGGGCCCATGTGACCGCGGCCACGAGCAGCGCCCCGCGCCGGGCAGCCTCCCGCCGCGTGTTGCGCCGCCCGAGCGCCCAGAGCGTGGCGAGCAGCGCCACCGCCCAGGGGATGCCGCTTCCGACTCCGGCCTCCATCACGGCATGTCCGCCGGGGACCGCCGCGCCCAGGTGCGCCAGCAACTCGAGCCCCTGCAGCGCGAGGCCCGATCCCGCGGCGAGCGCCGCCGCCAGCCCGGGCCAGAGCG
This sequence comes from Gemmatimonadales bacterium, assembly GCA_025935995.1. Taxonomy (GTDB): domain Bacteria; phylum Gemmatimonadota; class Gemmatimonadetes; order Gemmatimonadales; family GWC2-71-9; genus JAICUF01. The sequence continues at coordinate 16,468 of JAICUF010000014.1, read as the reverse complement.
GCGCGGCGACCAGGCTCGCGAGGACGCCTGGCACACCCACTGCGGCGATCGGAATCGCGATGAAGTTGAGCGCGATCCCGATGGGCGCGACCGCGCCGAGGGCTGCCGCGGTGAGCGGCGCCGTCGCCAGCGTCGCACCCACCGACGAGAAAAAGGTGCGGGGCCAGAAGCCCTCGCCAAACGCCCGGTCGCTCCAGCGGGTGAAGGTGGACGCGCCCCACAGCGCCGCCGCGCTCAGCCACCCGCCGAGATCGAGCACAGACCAGGGATCGACCAGCATGACCACGAGGCAGCTGGCCGCGAGCAGCGCGTTCGGCTCGATGCGACGCTGCCGCCGATACCCGAGCGCGAGGAGCGCCGCGAGCGCGGCCGCCCGCGTGGCGGGCGCGGGCCAGCCCAGAAACGCGACGTAGAGCGCGCCCACGGCGGCGCCGAGCGCGAGGGCGCGCGATCGTGGGCTCCCGAGGGTGCGCGCGATGAGCACGACCCACGCCGCGAGGAGGCCGACATGGAAGCCCGAAATCGAAAGGATGTGCACGAGACCGGACTGCGCGAACTGATCGCGCAGATCGGGATCCATTGCGCCGCGCGCGTTGAGCACGAGCGCGCCGACGATCGCCGCGCGGCGCCCATACAGGCGGTCGATCGCGCGCGCCATGCCCGTTCGCAGCCGATCGAGACCGGTCGCCCGCCCGGCAGTGCGCCGGGCGGATTCCGCGACGAGAAGTCCGGCTCGGGGAACGGCGTCCGGCCTCGGAAGCCAGCGCCCGCTGAGCGAGACGATCGCGCCCGCATCGAGGGTATCGCGGGCGGACCACCTCACGTCGATCGCTCCGGCGCAGGCGGCGCGGACCGGGCGGGCCCGCGCCACCCCTCCGCCGGCGACCGGCTCCATGGCACGAACCGTGATTGCGATGCGTGCCGCCGGCAGTCGCGCCGCGCAGCTCATCGCGTCGGCCGTGCGCGCCATCGTGCCCGACAGAAGGCCCGCACCCGCGACGGCCGCCGCGAGCCGCGCTTGCGCGCCCCTCAGCACGGCGACCAGCGCCGCCGCTCCCATCATCCAGCCGCCGGCCGGTACCCCGAAACGCAAGAGGCCGGTCGCGAGACCGGCCCCGAAGGCAAGCGGAACGAGGACGCCCGGACGGAGTCTCAGGTCGACCCGGGCCGGCGGCCGCAGCGCGGCCCTCTCGCCACCTTCCGGAACCCCTCGAGCATCGTCACATCGATGAGGGCCCGCGACTGGTCCTTCTCGAGATTGAGCTCGGTGACGGCGCTGCCCTCGGCCGTCGCTACGTAGCGCGCGGGTACCCGATTCAGCGTATAGACCAGCACGTCGCCGCGGCAGATCGCGCAGCCGCAGAAGTCCGGGACGTGCACCTTGAGCGCATCGTACGCGGCAATCACGTGGTCCTCGACCAGATTCTTGATCATAGTGTGGCGAGTCCAGCGGTCGCCGGGGCGCCGGTGAAGGTGGAGCCGGTGGTGCCGGTGAGGCGCACCGTCTGATAGGAGCCGATGGCGGAGGCCGGCAGGTCGAGCAGCACCAGGTGGTTGGTGCGCGTGCGCGCCAGCATCATCCCGCCGCGCCGCGCCGGCCGCTCCACCAGGACCTCATGAACGGCGCCGACCCGCTCGGCGTTGAGGCGCCGGGTCTGTGCGCGGGCCGCATCCACCAGCCGCTGCAGCCGCTCGGATGCCACGGCGTCGGGCACGTGGTCGTGGAGCCGCACCGCGGGCGTTCCCTCGCGCACCGAATACTTGAACGTGTAGGCGTCGTCGAACCCTGCGGTCTCCACCAGGTCGAGGGTCTCGCCGAACTGCTCCTCGGTCTCTCCCGGGAAGCCGGCGATGAGGTCGGTGGACACGGTGAGCCCCGGAATGGCGGAGCGCAGCCGGTCGAGCACCTCGAGGTACCGCTCCCGCGTGTAGCGCCGGAGCATGCGCCGGAGCACCGCATCGGATCCGCTCTGCGCCGGCAGGTGCACATGCTCGCAGACGGCCGGCGTGGTGGCCATGGCCTCGATCACCGCCGGCGTGAAGTCGGTCGGATAGGGGCTCGTGAACCGGAGCCGCCGGACGCCGTCGACCGCACCCACGGCGCGGAGGAGCTCGCCGAAATCGTGCTCGCCGTCGTGATAGCCGTTGACCGTCTGGCCGAGCAGCGTCACCTCGCTGACGCCGGCGGCGGCGAGTGCGCGGACCTCGCTCACCACGTCGGCCAATCTGCGGCTCCGCTCCGGGCCCCGCGTGTACGGAACGATGCAGAAGGTGCACCGATAATCGCAGCCGCGCTGCACCGTGACGAAGGCAGTCGGTCCCGGCTCCCGCTCCGCGGGCACGTCCTCGTAGTGCTCCCACGAGCGGAACCCGGTGTCCGCGCTGCGGCGTCCGGCCGCCGCGTGGCCGAGGAGCTCCGGGAGGTTCCGGTAGGCATCGGGCCCGACGACCAGATCGACCCGCGGCGCCTGCTCCAGCAGCGACGTGCCGAGCCGCTGCGCCATGCAGCCGACGACTCCGAGCACGTCGCCGGGGCGCTTGTATCGCTGCAGCTCGCCGACGCGGCCGACGACGCGCTGCTCGGCGTTGTCCCGCACGGCGCAGGTATTCACGAGCATGACATCGGCTTCGTCAGGGCGGTCGGCGCGCTCGTAGCCGTTCCGGCCCAGGACACCGAACATCAGTTCGGTGTCGGCCACGTTCATCTGGCAGCCGTAGGTCTCGATGTAGACGCGCTTGACCATGCCGGAAGATAGTCGCTAGGGCTTGATGGTCACGCCGAAGGTCACGAGCCACGCGCTCTCGCGGTACCCGCTTCCCTCCCGCCGCCAGACATGCTCGAGGGCGAGGTCGAGTCCCGCCACTTCCCGGCGCGAGCGCGGATCGAGGAAGCGGGTTCCGCTGCCCGCGGCCAGGCCGAACTCGGTGGGTCGCTCGCCGGCGAGCACGGGGAATGGCAGGCGCGTATAGTGGGCGCCGAAGCGGATCGGCCGTCGGTACGGCCGGCGGAGGTCGGTGGTGTATTCGCCACCCACCGCGAGGTCCACGGTGTTCTGCGCGCCCGTGCCGCCGCCGGCGATGAGGGCGGCATCGGCCTCGGACCAGCTCCGGTAGATGCCCTGCGCCGCGAGATCGAGCCTGCGCCCGGCGTCATAGCGAATCCCGGCACCGAACGAGGCGGGAAGCCCGAGCCGGCTCACGCGCGTCGAGTCACGATCCACGTTGGCATGGCCATCGGTCCGCGCCATCGCCGCGACGGTGACCGGTCCCATCGTGTGCAGCAGCCCGACCGAGACGCCGATGCCGGCGTACGAGATCTCCGCGGTCTGGAACACCGGCGAGTACGTGGTGTCCGAGAAGCCGCGCCGGAGCTCCGTCCGGGCCGAGCCCGTGATCAGGTGGAACGCCGCACCCACGTTCCAGGCCGCGGGCCCGCGCCACGCGACGCCCAATCGCAGATCGTTGAGCCCGCCCCTCGAGGTCAGCGTGTCCGAGCTCGTGAGCGGAACTCCCCGGATCTCGAGCTCGCTCATGGTGGTGACCCGGAAATCGCGGTCGGTGTAGTTCGAGTAGCTGGCCCCGACCGAGAACGGTCGCCGGCCGACCGGGCCCGCCGCCGTGATCTGCGGGAACCTCGTGTCCCGCCCGCTCACGCTCCCCGACGGCGCGGTGGAGCTCCGGAAGCTCTGCATGCCCGTGAAGGTCGCCGTGAGGACGCTGATGTCGCTCAGCGCGGCAGGGTTCTGGCTCGAGCCACCGTCGAACAGGCCGAAGCTTCCGCCGGTGCCGAGGGCCCGCACCGATTCCGCGCGGCCCGGGATTCCGAGACCCCGCGTGCCGAACAGGGAGGACTGCGCGGCGAGGGGAGCCGGCACGAGGGCGACGATGAGGACCGCGGATCGCAGGCGCACTTACGGAGTCTCGAAGGGGAATGGGAGCACGTAGGTGAGCCGGAGGCGCGGCGCGACGCCCTGTCGGGTCGAGCCGTAGACGGCCTGCGTGAAGCTCGAGCCTTCGGGCTGGAGTGCCAGGAAGAGCGAGGGCGGCAGCCGGTTCGGCGGCTGCCACAGCGTGGCGAGCGAGGTCACGTCCGCCCGCACGGTGTCGGTCGAGCCCAGCGTCAGCAGGGTGATGAGCACCCGCGTCGCCGGGTCGGACAGCCGTGGCGACTTCGCCCCCAGATCGGCGAGCACCGTGCGCACATCGAGCGCCACGCTGTCGCCGGGCAGGCCCGTCGGGGCCGCCAGCGGAGTGAGCTCGAGGGTGGCGCGGATGATCGTCGAGGAATCCCGGATGTGCGCCGGCACCGCGAATCGGATCAGCGCGCGCGACGACGGGATTCCTCCCACCGTGATGGTGGTGCTGTCCGGGACCGTCGTCACCGACGAGACGAAGCCGTTGTACGCGACGATGCGCGGCAGCGGCGGCTGGTGCAGGAGCGCGGTGTCGCTCGTGACCAGCGTCAGGTAGGTCACGAACTGGGGGCCGGACGTTCCGGTGGCGGCGGAGGCGATCCGGACCCCGGTCGGCGTCGGAGAGGTGAGACGATACCCCAGAGCCAGAATCCCTGCGTCGGCCGCGGGAATCGCCACGCTGTCGAGCGCCGGTCCCTTGAACACCTTGAGCAGCACGCCGCTCTTGAGGGTATCGGGAATCGGTATCACGCCGATCCGGTTGGCGGGCATCATGTCGGCGTCGACCTGCGCGAAGGTGCGCGTCGAATCGAGTGTCGGCGCCGAGCTGAGCCGGTAGAGCTCGAGAGCCAGACCGGTCGCGGCCGGATCGCGCCGGAGCAGCGTCACACCGAGGGCGATCGAGTCCACGGTATAGGCGTAGCTCGTATCGTTGATCACGATCGATGCCGGCCGCGCCGTGAAGCGTGCCACTCCCCGCGCCTCGACGCCGTTGAGGCCGTTGGCCAGCTGCAGTGAGTTGCCCTGGCCGGCCGCCACGAACCCGCCGACGTTGGTCGGGCCGAAGGTCGAGTCCTGCCCGACCGAGGCCGTGATGACGGTGTCGAAGACGGCGCTCCGGTCGCCCGGGCAGATGCCCGGGCACTCCCCGGGCGCCTCGAGCTTTTCCTGGCAACCCATCAGGCCGCCGAGCAGGACGGCCGAAGCGACGAACCCCGCGCGACGCCTCACGCGAGCTGCTCCGGCCCGAAGGCCGCGGGCAGCAGCTCACGAAGCGACCACCGGCTCGTGCGGGCGGGTCCCACCGCCTCGACCATCATGTCGGCCCCGAATTCACTCAGCACCTGGCGGCAGGCGCCGCACGGCGCGGCCGGCGGATCGGAGTCCGTCACGACGACGGCCCGGCGGATCCGCCGCACCCCCGCCCCCACCGCCGCCGCGACCGCCGCCCGCTCGGCGCAGATCGTGAGGCCATAGGACGCGTTCTCGACGTTGCATCCGACGAAGATGGCGCCGGTGTCCGCCTCCACGGCGGCCCCGACGCGATACCCCGAATACGGAGCGTACGCCTGCTGCTGCACCGTGCGGGCGGCGCTCACGAGCGAATCAGTCACGCCATACCTCATGCAGGAAGGAGTCGCCCGCGGCGAGCGGGCCGGCCCCGAGAAATTCCGCCACCGTCTGGCCGATGTCGGCGAAGGTCGGCCGCGAGCCGAGCGGCACGGGCCGCACGCGCGGCCCCGCCACCAGCAGTGGCACCACCTCGCGCGCGTGGTCGGTGGACGCGGTCGTCGGATCGTTGCCGTGATCGGCCGTAAAGATAACGAGGTCCTCCTCGCGAACCGGCTCCAGCAGATGCGGCACCGCGGCATCGAGCTCACGGAGCCCGCCGTGGAAGCCGGTCACGTCGTTCCGGTGACCCCACGTCTGGTCGAACTCGATCACGTTGGCGAACACGAGGCCCGCGGGAAGCGTCGCAAGCGCCTCGTGAATCAGGCGGTAGGCGTCGCCATTGGTGGCGGTGTGCTCGCTCGTGATGCCCCGCCCCGCGAACAGGTCGTCCACCTTTCCCACCCCGACGCGCGGGATGCCGCGCGCGGCGAGGCCGTCGAGCAGCGTGGGACCGGGCGGCGGGAGGCTCAGATCCCTGCGGTGCGGCGTGCGCTTCCACGCGCCCGGCGTGCCTGCGAACGGCCGCGCGATGACGCGCGACACGCCGACCGGTCCCGCGAGCATGGCGCGGGCCGCCTCGCAGGCCGCGTAGAGCTCCGCCAACGGTACCGTCTCCTCGTGCGCCGCCACCTGGAAGACACTGTCCGCCGACGTGTAGACGATCCACTTGCCCGTCCGCTGATGCTCCGCCCCGAATTCATCGAGGATCGCCGTGCCCGACGCTGCGCGGTTTCCCAGCACGCCGCGTCCGGTGCGCCGCGAAAACTCGGCGATGACCTCCGGCGGGAAGCCGCGCGGGAAGGTCGGGAACGGCTCGCGGAGCACCACGCCGCAGATCTCCCAGTGGCCCGTGGTGCTGTCCTTGCCGGCGCTCGCCGGCCGGCAGACGCCATACGCGGCCTGGGGCGCATCGGTTGCCGCCAGCCCCGCCAGCGGAGCGCAGCAGCCGAGACCGAGCCGCTCGAGGTTGGGAAGATCGAGCCCGCCCACCGCACGCGCCACGTTGCCGAGCGTGTTGCTGCCGGCGTCGCCGTAAGCCGCGGTATCGGGTGCCGGGCCGATGCCCAGGCCGTCGAGCACGATGATGGCGGCGCGACGGCTCACGCGAGCGGTCCGTAGCGTCGCTCGACCCGTCGGCCCAGCCCGGTGAGCAGCTCGTACGGGATGGTGCCGGCCGATGCCGCCTGTTCGTCGAGGGTCACGAGTCCGCCGAAGACGGTGGCGACGTCACCGGGGCGCACGTCGCGCGGCGCCTCGACCATCGTCATGTCCATGGTGACGCGGCCGCGGATCGGCACGCGCGCCCCGCGGAGCTCGACGGCACCGCGGTTGCCGAGGCTCCGCGGCACGCCGTCCGCATAGCCGACGCCGATCGTCGCGATGCGGGTGGGAGCGGCCGCGCTCCAGGTAGCGCCATAGCTCACGGACGACCCGGCCGACACCTCGCGCACGTCCACCACCAGCGCGCGCAGCGCCGCCGCCGGGCGGGGGGCGCCGCCGCCCGCCGCGCTTCCGTAGAGGTAGATGCCCGGACGCGCCAGGTTGCCGGCGTAGCGCGGGCCCCGGAGCGCTGCCGCGCTGTTGGCCATGTGGACGCAGTCAGGGCGCCGCCCGAGCGCGCGGATCACGGACTCGAACCGTTCCTGCTGCGCGTCGAGGGACGTTCCGCCTTCATCGGCGGAGTGGAAGTGACTGCAGACGCCCTCGTAGCCGGCCGTATCCTGGAGCCGGGCGGCGAGGGCAGCGATCGTCAGCGGGTCGTCGAAGGCGACTCCGGCGCGGCCCATCCCGGTATCCACTCCGATGTGGAACGGGCGCCCGCCCGCGAGTGCGCGCCAGCGATCGAGCAGCAGCGGGTCCCCGATGACCGGCCTCAGGTCGTGGCGGACCATCCCCTCGATCCATGGCGCGATGAGCGGGGTGAAGACGACGACCGGCCGGCCGATGCCGGCCGACCGGAGCTCCGCGCCCTCCTCGACGGTCGCGACGCCGTATCCCCAGGGATCCACCGCTTCCAGAGCCCGCGCCGCCGCGATGGCGCCCAGCCCGTAGCCATTAGCTTTGACCATCGGCATGAGCCGGGCACCCGAGATGTCCGCCAGCTGCTTCGCATTGGCGACGATGGCCGCGGGATCCACGTCGACCCATGCGCGCGCACAGCGCTCGGCGTTCTCGGAAGGTGGCGTCACGACGGCGGGAATGATATCCGTCTCCGGAGACTAAATGCAAGAGAATTCAGCGCTTGGACGCGTCATGGCCCTCGTCCGCGACCTCCGTGTGCGCTGCGCCTGGGACCGGGTCCAGACCCGCGAGACGCTGCGTCCATACCTCGTCGAGGAAGTCCTCGAGCTGGACCAGGCGATCGCGTCCGGCGACCGCGACGCGATCCGCGACGAGGCCGGCGACATGCTGCTCCATCTCGCCTGGCAACTGGTCCTGGCCGAGGAGCTGGGCGAGTTCGACCCCGCCGAGCTCGCCGATCGGGTCGAGCGCAAGATGCACCGCCGCCATCCGCATCTCTTCGAGCTCGGCCCCGCCGAGCCGTGGGAACGGCTGAAGCGACGCGAACACGCGCGCGGGACACTCGACGGCATTCCCGCCGCGCTCCCCGCCCTCCCCATGGCCTGGCGACTGCAGGAGCGGGCGGCCTCGGTGGGCTTCGACTGGCCCGACGCGAGGGGACCCGCCGCGAAGGTGCGAGAGGAGCTGGCGGAGGTGGAGGCGGAGCTGGATGGCCGTGCCGCGCCGGAACTGATCGAGGAGGAGATCGGCGATCTGCTCTTCGCGGTGGTCAATCTCGCGCGAAAGGCGGGCGTGCATCCCACCGGGGCCCTGGAACGCGCCAATCGGAAATTTCGCGAGCGGTTCGGCGCGGTGGAAGCGCTCGCCCGCAGGCGTGGCGTGGCGCTGGAGGATGCGGGGCTGGAGCGGCTCGATGCCCTGTGGGACGAGGTGAAGCGGAGCGGCGGTTCAGGCGCGCCCGCGTGAGGCGCCGGCGAGCGCCGTCGCCAGCCGCTGCGCCGCGTCCCTGAGCTCCGCGATCTCCGGATGGCCGGGATCGATCGCGCCCGACACGATCTCGTCGCCGATGTTGGCGCAGACGTCGATCGCGCGACGCACCCGGAAGCGCTCCAGCGCGCCGCTCTCGCCGGAGGAGGCCGCCGCCATGATCGCCCAGATGCGGAGCCGGAGATCGTCCACGCCCATCTTGAGGTCTTCGAGCCCCTCGCCACCGATGTCGCCGCGGGTGAGCTGCGCTTCGATCGTCTGGAGCGATGCGCGCATCGCGCTGATCTGTGCCCGGGGACTGTTGGGGGACATGGCTACCTCCATCGATGTGCCACCGCTCAGGGGAAGAGCCGGTGGATCTGCCGGGGAAAGGCGATCGCCTCGCGGATGTGGCTCAGGCCGCAGATCCACGCCACGGTCCGCTCGAGCCCGAGACCGAAGCCCGAATGTACGAAGGTACCATAGCGGCGCAGGTCGAGATACCAGCCGTAGGCCTGGGGATCGAGGCCCTGCGCCACGATGCGGGCGAGCAGCCGGTCGTAGTCGTCCTCGCGCTGGGATCCGCCGATGATCTCGCCGTACCCCTCGGGCGCGAGGCAGTCGTTGCCCAGGACGGTCCGCGGGTCGTCCGGGTTCTCCTTCATGTAGAAGGCCTTCACCTCGCGCGGGTAGTTGAAGACGAAGACCGGCCGGTCATATTCCCGGGCAAGGAGCGTTTCGTCGTCGCCGCCGAGGTCGCGGCCCCACGTGATGTCGGAGCCCAGCGTGTTGAGCTTCGCCACGGCATCAGTGTAGGAGATCCGCGGGAACGGCGCCTGCACGCGCTCGAGCGGCGACGTGTCGCGCTCCAGCTCGCGAAGCTCGGCGCCCCGCCGCTCGACGGCGCGGCCCACGACGTAGCTGACGAAGTCCTCCTGGAGCCGCATGTTGTCGTCGGAGTCGTTGAAGGCCACTTCCGGTTCCACCATCCAGAACTCGGTGAGATGGCGCCGCGTCTTCGACTTCTCCGCGCGGAAGGTCGGCCCGAAGCAGTAGATGCGCCCGAGCGCCGCGGCCGCGGCTTCCCCGTAGAGCTGGCCGGTCTGGCCCAGGTACGCCTTGCCCAGGTCGAAGTAGTCGGTCGAGAAGAGGTTGCCCGCCTCCTCGCCGATCGAGCCCGTGAGGATCGGCGTATCCACCAGCACGAAGTCCCGGGCGTAGAAGAAGTCGCGAATGGCCTGCACCACCTCGTGCCGCACCCGGGCGATGGCGACCTGCCGCCGGCTCCGGAGCCACAGGTGTCTATGCTCGAAGAGGTACGACGTCCCATGTTCCTTGGGAGTGATCGGGAAGTCGGTGCTGGGCCCGGTGACCGCGAGATCGGTGAGCGTGAGCTCGAATCCGCCGGGCGCGCGCGCATCGGCGCGGACGGTGCCGGTCACGGCCAGGGCGGTCTCCTGCGTGAGGCCGGCGAACCGTTCCCAGAGGGCGTCGTCGACTTCCTTCCGCGCCAGCACGCCCTGCACGAGTCCGGTGCCGTCGCGCAGCACCAGGAAGGCGATCTTCCCACTCGACCGGGTGGTCACGACCCAGCCGCGCACCGTCACCTGCTGGCCCACGAATTCGCCGAGCTCGCTGATGCGCACCGTCGCCATGCAACGTCCATGCTGAAGAGAGTGGGTCGCGGAGCGTTGAGTCTAGCGGCGCTCGCGGGGAGCGTCAACGCGAGCTGCGTGAACTTCCATCCGGGTCCGCTCACACTCACGGCGGAGCAGTCGGGCGCGGCGCCCGCGCTCCGGTGGGAGACGCACGCGGGCCGCGCGATCGCGACACCGCTGGGGACCGACTCCACGTCGATCTATGCGGCGGGCATGGACCGCGTCGTCCGCGCGATCGCGATCGACAGCGGGCGCGTGCGCTGGAGCTTCCGCCTGACCGGCTCCGTGCTCAACGGCGTGGTGCGCGCCGACTCTTCCGTCTACGTCGCGAGCGTGCGGCCCGAGGGGAATCTCCTCTCGCTCGACGCGGCGACGGGGCGGAAACGCTGGAGCACGCGCGTCGGGGCGCCGGCGGGGCCGGTGACGCTCGTGCACGGCGTCCTGCTCATTCCCGTGCGGACCGGCGATCTGCTGGGGGTGACGCCGCGGGACGGCGTGATCCGGTGGCGTCGGCGCATCGGCTATGCGCGAAGCGGCGCCGTCCCCGCCGCCGGCGCGGCGCTCGTCGGCTCCTTCGATTCCCTGTTCCGCATCTCGGTGGCGGACGGCCGGGTCCTGCAGCGCCGGGCGACGCCGGGGGTGGTGCTCGCGGCGTGGCAGGAGGTCGGGTCGCTCATCGTCGGCGCGACCACCGACTCGTTCCTCGTGGCGATCAGGGCTTCGGACCTCGCGACCGTATGGCGGGCGCCGCTCGACGCCCCCGTCTTCGCGACGCCCGCCGTCCGCGGCGACACCATCTTCGTCGCCACGAGGATCGGAAGCGTCTACCGCGTGCTTGCGTCCACCGGCGAATCGGCGCGCATCGTGCGCCTCGCCTGGCCCCTCACCTCGGGCCCGGTGGTGGCGGACTCGCTGCTCCTCGTCGGCGGCGCTGACGGCACGCTGCGCGCGCTGGATCGGCAGGGCGCGGACGTCTGGCGCCTGGCGGTGTGGCGGCCGGTGGATGTCGCGCCGGTGCCGGTGCCGGGCGGCCTTCTCGTGATCGGCGGCAACGGCGACTTCCACCTCTACGAGCGATGATGCGATACGCCCTGGCCTTCACCGCGGCGCTCGGCGTCGCGTCGCCCGCGTCGGCGCAGCGGCCCACGCGCGCGGCGACGCACATTCCCGCCGTCGCGAGCTACGGCAAGTGGCTCCTCCTCGGCGGCGCCATCGGCTTCAATCTCGCCGCCCTCCGCCAGCATCATCTGGCCGAGGACAGCTTCTCGGAGCTGGCCGAGATCTGCACCGCCGCCGAGCACAGCAGGTGCGCCACCGGCGCCGACGGCGCCTATCTCGATGCCGGCGCCGAAGCGATCTACCAGCGCACGCTGAGCGCCGACCGCCGCGCCCGCGGCTGGCTCTTCGCCGGCGAAACGGCGCTCCTGGGCTCCGCCGCCATCTTCGTGTGGGAGCTCTCGCGGCCGCACGGCCGCGACCCCGACATTCCCTTCACCCCGCGGGTCGGCGTGAGCGGCGGCCGTGCCACGCTCGGCCTCGAGATCCCCTTCTAGCCCACCCGGAACAGCTCGGCGGCGCGGGGATAGCGTGCGAGCGCGCGTTCCCGGAGCCGCTGGTTCCCGGGTCGCTGCAGCGCCGGATCCGCCGCGATGAGACGCGCGGCCAGCTCACGCGCCCGGGCCAGCAGATCCTCGTCCTCAGGCAGCCGGGCATGGCGCACCTCGAATCCGCCGGACTGCCGGGCGCCGATCAGATCGCCCATCCCGCGTTCCGCCAGGTCGAGCTCCGCGATCCGGAATCCGTCGTCGGTCGCGGCAAAGGCCGTCAGTCGCTCCGGAACCGTCTCACCCGCCATCAGGATGCAGAAGCTGTTTCCCGTTCCGCGCCCCACGCGTCCCCGGAGCTGGTGGAGCTGCGCCAGGCCGAAGCGGTCCGGGTGCTCGATCAGCATCGTCGTGGCATTGGGCACGTCGATTCCGACCTCGATCACCGTCGTCGCGACCAGCACATCGATCTCGCCCGAGCGGAAGCGCCGCATCACGTCGTCCCGCTCCCCCGGCTTGAGCCGCCCATGCACGAGCCCGACGCGAAGCGCGGGCCACCGCCCCCCCAGCGCCTCGGCCATCGTCGTAGCCGCCCTCAGGTCGGCGCGCTCCGACTCCTCGATCACCGGCAGCACGACGTACGTCTGTCTCCCCTCAGCGGCTTCCGCCGCGACGAAGTCGAGGACGCGCTCCCGCTGCAGCGGCGTCCGGACGGCCGTCCGGATCGCCCCTCGTCCGGGCGGCCGCTCCCGCAGCGTGGAGACGTCGAGGTCGCCGTAGAGCGTGAGGGCGAGCGAGCGCGGAATGGGTGTCGCCGTGAGCAGCAGAACGTCGGGCGCCGCGCCCTTGCCGACCAGCGCGGCGCGCTGCTCGACGCCGAAGCGGTGCTGCTCGTCGATCACGACGAGCCCGAGGCGGCGGAAGGCCGTGCTCTCCTGCACCAGTGCGTGGGTCCCGATGGCGAGCCGCGCGGCCCCGCTCGCGAGCGCCTGCCGGGCGGCCTTCTTCTCCGCCGCGGTCTGGCGCCCGAGGAGCAGCTGTGGCCGGATGCCGAGCGGAGCCAGCAGCCGCTCGAGCGTCGTCGCGTGCTGCTCGGCCAGGAGCTCGGTCGGCGCCATGAGCGCGGCCTGGAAATCGTTCTCCAGGGCAAGGAGCATGGCGAAGAGTGCGACGACCGTCTTCCCGGTGCCCACGTCGCCCATGAGAAGGCGGTGCATCCGGCGGGGCGCCGTCATGTCGGAGGTGATCTCGGCGACCGCTCGCTGCTGGTCGCCGGTGAGGCTCCACGGGAGGGCCGCGGCGAGCTTCCGGGTGAGGTCGTCCCGCGCCTCGAAGGCCACCCCGCTCCGCTGCCGCTTGGCGAGCTCGCGCGCGCGCGTGAGCGTGAGCTGCAGGTCGAGGAGCTCATCGAACGCGAGACGCCGGCGGCCCGCCTCCGCCTCGGCGGACGACTCGGGCCGGTGCACCGCCCGGAGCGCCTCATCGAGGGCGGGCAGGCCCAGCGAGCGCCGGAGCGCGGGTGGAAGGGGATCGTGGGTCAGCGGGATCAGCTCGTCGAGGTGCCGCTCGACGAGTCCGCGGATCACCTTGTGACTCAACCCCTCGGTCGCCGGGTACACCGGCAGCACCTTCCCCGCGCTCAGCGGGTCCGCTTCGCCGTCGCTCTCCGTGAGGATGATGTATTCGCGGGGCGCCATCTGGCGGCCGTGATAGAACCGCACGGGGCCGGAGACGAGCAGCGTCTGCCCCACGGCGATGGTGCGATCGAGGAATGCCTGGCCCGGCCACACGCACTCGAGCACGCCGGAGTCGTCGCGCAGCACTGCGTGAAAGATGCGGAGTCCACGCCGGGTGGGCAGCACCCCTTTCGCCACGACGCGACCGACGCAGGCCACTTCGGCGCCGACCTCGGCCCGCGCGAGCGGCGTCACGCTCGACGCGTCCACGTAGCGCCGCGGGAGATGCCAGAGGAGATCCTGCGCCGTCCGGATGCCGAGACGCTCGAGTGCCTCGGCCCGGCGCTCGCCTATGCCCTTGAGAAACTTGACCGGGGTGTCGAGCCGGACCGCGCTCACACCACGAGGTTCTCGGCGAACTGCTGGGCGTCGAACGGGATGAGGTCGTCCGGCTGCTCGCCGAGCCCGAGGAAGCGGATGGGCAGGCCAAGCTCCCGGCGGAGGGCCGCGACCGCGCCGCCGCGCGCGCTGCCGTCCAGCTTGGTGACGATGAGTCCGGTCGGGGTGACGGCGCGGCCGAAGAGACGTCCCTGCTGCACGGCATTCTGGCCCACCGTGCCGTCGAGCACGAGCAGCGTCTCGTGCGGCGCGCCGGGAAGCTTCCGGCCGATGACGCGCACGACCTTCCCCAGCTCCTCCATCAGGCCCTCTTGGGTGTGCAGGCGGCCGGCGGTGTCGATGATGACGGTGTCGGCGCCGCGCGACGACGCGGCACCGATCGCGTCGAAGGCCACCGCGGCGGGATCGCCCCCCGGCGCGCCCGCCACGCAGTCGAGCTGGAGCCGTGCGGCCCACTCCTGCAGCTGGGCGATCGCCCCGGCCCGGTAGGTGTCGGCCGCGGCCAGCAGCACGCGCCGGCCCTCGCGCGTGAGCCGGCGGCCGAGCTTCGCGACGGAGGTCGTCTTGCCGACGCCGTTGACGCCGACGACGAGGATGACCGTGGGTCCTTCCGGTGCGCGCGCGATGACGCCGGGATCACCGGGACTCTCGAGCATCGCGGCGAGGCGGGTGGCCAGCTCGCGGCGGAGATCGGGCTCGGTCTTGAGCCGGCCGGCGCGGACCTCGCCCTCCAGCGCCTCGGTGAGCTCGACGGCGGTGGACACGCCGAAGTCGGCCTCGATGAGGAGCCGCTCCAGCGCTTCCAGATCCGACGCGTTGAGGCCGCGCATGAGCGCGCTCACATCGGTCATCGCGAGCCGCTTGATGCGGGTCCAGATGCCCTGCTTCGCCCGGTCGCCGACTCGATTCGCCATTGCCGTCCCTGTCGCGGTTACCGCAGTCCCATGCGCCGCCGTGCCGCCCACTCGACCGCAAGGGCGAAGACGGCCACGCCGAAGAGCCAGATCCAGTCGCGCGGCACCGACCGCGCCGGCGCGGCGCTCGGGCGGCCTCCATGACCGGTGAGCCGCACCTCCGCCGGGAACCACTCGTCGGAGTAGGTCTCGACGGCCACGGTCCCGCCACCGCCGCCGCCCAGCCGATACCGGTACTGGCCGACCGGCAGCCGGATGGACGCATGGCCCGCCCCGTCGAACCGGAGGGTGTCGGTACCGGCGTTGCCCAAGGCGATCGGCACGTCGTGCGGCGCACCCGGCGCCACCCACTCGAAGATGACCGGCCGGCCGTTCTCCACCACCGCCCGGACGGGTCGCGCGACGCCCCGCGTCGTGTCGGCTCCGCCGAGCAGCCAGCTCGTCGTCGCGGCCACCCAGGAGCGGTACGCCTGCTCGCTCGACCCGCCGCGGAACGCCCAGCGCCAGAGGCCATCGGCGGCCACCAGCACGCGGCGCGTGCGGCCTCCGACGCGCCCCGCCACCACCGGGCGCTGCGCGCCGCGCCGGCTCTCCTGCGCCGTCAGCGCCACCCAGTCGCCCGCCGCGGGCTGAATCGGGGTGATCCGGATCGCGGGCGGAAACGAGTCCACCGGCTCGCCGATGAACGCACCCGCCACAGGTGAGACCGCCGACGCCGAAAGATACCAGTCACCCGGGAGCAGCGTCTCGCCGCCTTCTCCGCTCGGCCAGAGCCAGAGACCGCGAGCGTTCGCCGTCGCGACCCCCGTCGCGGAGCCTTTCACGATCAGGAGATCCGCGCGCGCCGCCGCCGCCCGCACCGTTTCCGTGGACACCGGCGCGAGGTCGTCCATCGCCCGCCAGCGGTCCGGCTCGACGCGCACGTAGCCGCGCACCGGGAGCTGGGCCACGTCCCGGATCGTGCGGTACAGGAAGCGGCTGTCCCAGTCCGCCGGCGACGCGAGGAGCACCACCCCCGGCGTCGCCGTCACGGTCACGAGGTGCAGGCGGGCGTCATCGCGTGGCTCGGCGTCGGCCGGCGTGAGGCGGAGGGTCAGCAGATGATCGCCCGCCGCCAGCCCCCGCGTCGGCACCGCGAGGTCGTGGCGACCGGCCGCGGGATCGAGACGCCTGCGGAGGAGCGACTGCTCGCCCGCCAGGACGTCGAGCGTGGTGCTGTCGGGAACGGCCCCCGCGGCGCGTATCTCGATCACGAGGTGCAGCGTGTCGCCGGCGGTGACGCGCGGCGCGCCGGAGACGACCGTCATCGCGAGATCGGCGACGGGCGACCGGCGGAGCACATGTGTCGCCGCGGCGGCGGAGAGGTCGGGCTGGAGATCCGCCGCATCCTCGATCTCGCCGTCGCTGACGACGACAACCGGCCGGCCCGCGGCCGAGGCCGCGGCGAGGGCGGGCGCGAGCAGCGAGCGGCCCCGATCGGGCACCGAGTCGGTGCCCGGTCGCTCATCGCCGAAGGTGCGGACCCCGCCCAGCCGTGCTGCCAGCGCGCGCGCCTCGCCCCAGTGCCCACCCGCGGCGGTCATGCTGAGCGACGCGTCGAGGAGCACGAGCGGCCGGCGCGCGGCCGGCGCGCGGGGACACCCGATATTGAGGAGGAGGAGGCCGATCGCCGCCCACGCGACGGCGCGGGCCGAGAGCGGGACG
>JAICUF010000037.1 GCA_025935995.1 Gemmatimonadales bacterium | reverse complement strand
GGCGCCCGCCGCCCCGTTTCCTGCCCTGCCAGGCGCTACTGCTACGGCGCCTCTACCGCATCGAATTCCCCCGTCACCACTGCGTGCTTGATGCTGTTGCTCGCCTGGTCAAAACAGTCGACATTCGCGGTGAAAGTCCCGCGGATGTGCTCGCCCGTGCCCGTGATCTGCATGCTGCCGCTCTGCGATCCACAGAACGAGATGCCCGAGCCCAGGGTGGTGATCACGATGAACTGATCGTCGGGTATCGTCTCGGCGTCCGTGGCGGCGAACTGGTAGGTTCCCACGGCAGGTGCCACCGGCGATACCCGCCCGATGACCGTGCCGCGCTCCCCGACGCTCAGGCTGATCGCAAATCCTCCCTCTGCATCGGCACCACTTGCCCAGTACGCGTTGCCGCTCACCGACTGGGTTACATCCCCCGTCACCTCGTAGCTGAACTCCCCGTCGCCCACGTCGCCCGGCCCGGTCCCGTCGCCGCCGCAGGCGACGATCAGGGCGAGCGGCGCCAGTTTCCTCGCGAATCTCACCGCCATCTTTCCCTCCCGCGCTAGAAGTCGAGCAGCTCCTCCATCCCCTGCCTGATGCTATCCACCTGCGGGAGGATCACGTCCTCCAGCTCCGGCGAGTACGCCACGAAGGTGTCGGTCGAGGCGATCCGCCGGACCGGCGCGTCGAGGAAGGCGAAGCTCTCGTCGGCGATGCGCGCCGCGATCTCCGCGCCGTACCCCCAGCTCATCGAATCCTCGTAGGCCACGATCACCCGGCTCGTCTTCCGGACCGAGGCGTGGATCGTGTCGTAGTCCACCGGGCTCAGCGAGCGGAGGTCGATCACCTCGACGCTCGCGCCGTGCCGCTCCTCCATCTCCCGCGCCGCCACGATCGCCCGCTGCACCACCGCACCGTAGGTGACGACGGTGAGGTCGGTGCCCTCCCGCACCACCTTCGCCTTGCCGAAGGGGATCATGAAGTTGGGGCCGGGATTGGGCGCCTTGTTGTAGGTCTGGCGGTAGAGGTGCTTGTGCTCGAGGAAGAGCACCGGATCCTCCGAGCGGATGGCGGTGCGGAGCAGCCCGTTCGCATCCAGCGCCGTCGCGGGACAGACGACGCGGAGTCCCGGCACGCTGGTGAAGACGGCGGCACCGGTCTGCGAGTGATAGATCGAGCCGCCCTTCAGGTACCCGCCGTACGTCGTACGCACCACGACGGGGCAGCTGAACGCGTTGTTGGAGCGCCAGCGCATGGTGGCCAGCTCGTTCCGGATCTGCATGTAGGCGGTCCAGATGTAGTCGAAGAACTGGATCTCGACCACCGGCTTGAGCCCGCGCGTCGCGAGGCCGATCGCGCGGCCGATGATGTTGGCTTCCGCGAGCGGCGAGTTGTAGACGCGGTTGGAGCCGAACGCCTTCTGCAGCCCCCACGTGACCTTGAAGACCCCGCCCTTCCCCTTCACCTCGCCGAGATATTCCTCCCGGCTGCAGTCGGCGACGTCCTCCCCGAACATGACGATGCGCGGATCGCGGGCCATCTCCTCGCGGAGGCAGGCGTTGAGCAGATCCACCATGGTGGTGGGCTCGCCGCTGAAGCGGGGATCGTCCTCGGTGTCGAACTGCTCGCTCGTCGGGTCGACGTCGGGCGAATACACGTAGCGGTAGATCGTATCGGGAGCCGGCTGCGGCGAGGCGAGGGCCACCTCGGTCGCGACGTCCACCTCCTCCGTGACGCCAGCGGCGATGGCCTCGATCTCCGCCTCGGTGGCGATCCCCTGCTCGAGGAGATACCGCGGGAAGCGCGACAGCGGATCGCGCGCCGCGTCGGCCTCGCGCTCGGCGGGCGGGCGGTAGAAGACCTCGTCGTCCGACAGGGAGTGACTGTACGGCCGGATGACGTGCGCGTGGACCAGCGCCGGCCCCTTCCGCTGGCGGCAGTAGTCCACCGCGCGCGTGAGGGTGTCATACGACTCCAGCACGTCGGTGCCGTCGCACTCCTGGATGTAGAGGTCGGGAAAGCCGGTGAGGAGCTTCGAGATGGAGCCGCCCGGGGTGTTGACCTCGACCGGCACCGAGATGGCGTAGCCGTTGTCTTCCACCACGAACACCACGGGGAGCTTCAGGTTGGTCGCGGTGTTGAGCGCCTCCCAGAACTCGCCCTGGCTGGTGGTGCCGTCGCCGGTGGAGCAGAAGACGACCTCGTCGCCGCGGATCAGGGCGTCCTTGTCCTCGATCCGGTCGTTCCGCGCGACCCGGAGCCACGCCTCGGCGCAGCCGACCGCCTGGAGGAACTGGGTGCCGGTCGGACTCGACGCGCTGACGATGTTGAGATCCTTGTGCCCCCAGTGGGACGGCATCTGGCGGCCGCCGGAGTTGGGGTCGTCGGCCGCGGCGACGGCACTGAGGAGCTGCTCGGTCGCGGTCATGCCGAGGCCGAGACAGAGGGCGCGATCGCGATAGTAGGTGTAGAACCAGTCGTAGCCGGCGCGGAAGGCGCGCGAGGCCGCCACGAGGACCGCCTCGTGGCCGGCACCGGAGATCTGGAAGAAGATGCGGTTCTGCCGCTTGAGCTGGATCTCCTTGTCGTCGATCCGCCGGGAGAGGAGCATCAGGCGGTACAGCTCGAGCAGCTCGGCCTTGTCGAGCCGGCTGGAGGCGGGGGCCTTGGCGCGGCCGGGGGTGCGAGTGGCCATCGGTCTCGGGAACAGGGTGAACGCGTCGTCTGCCTGTCCCCGGAAGATACTCCCGGGCTAGCGTCCGAGCGACTGCTGGAGGCCGTGCCGCTCAGTCACTCCAGCCCCCCATGCTGACGTCCGCCAGGACGCCGTCGAGGTCGTTGAACTTGAGGTCCTTCGGCTTCGAGGGCATGAGCGGCAGGTCCACGTCGGTGCGGGGGCCCTTGACCTTCACCCTGAGCCGCGCGGTGCCGTCGGCGAGGGTGATGGTGACGGGGACGTACATCATGAAGTCGTCCGGGACGTTCTGCTGGAGCACGCGCAGATGGACCTGGAACTTCCCGCCGTCCACCGGATCCGCCTTCCACGACGCCTTGTAGCTCGGGATGTCGGTCCCGCGGAACCATTCGTCGAAGAACCAGCCGAGGTCGGCGCCGGCATGGCGCTCCATGACGCGGCGGAAGTCGGCGGTGGACGCGCGCTGCCCGCGATAGGAAGCGTAGAACTCCCGCATGCCGCCGGTGAAGCGGTCCTCGTTCATCGTGCGCAGGTCGATCATGAGGATGCGCAGCATGTGCACCAGCCACGCGCCCTTTTCGTAGACGATCGTCTGATAGTCGGCCGGGTCGTCGCTGTCGCCCAGGCGGCTGCCGAAGGCGAGGGCGTCGTCGTTGCCCTTGTGGAGCGAGATGTCGGCGCGCCAGTGGTCGAGCATGCTGAAGTAGAGCTTGTTCTGCTTCCGTACCGTCTGCATGTACCAGAGCCCCGAGAAGCTCGCGAATCCCTCGCTCAGCCACCGGTCGTGATACGTCCCGTAGTCCACCGAGATCCCCCACCACTGGTGGGCAACCTCGTGCGCGCGGAAGAACTCGTCGAACCCGTCGTCGGAGCTGTTGACGAAGGTGCTGAGGGCAAGGTGGACCAGGCCGGGGAAGGCCTCGCCGTGCGGATACGGAATCTCGGTGGCGTAGATCTGCTTCACCGGCACGTCGCCGTAGACGTGCTGGAAGAACTGGAGCGCGCTCAGCACGTCCTGGCCGACCTGCTCCTTGGCGCCCGCGCGCGGCAGGAGGCCGGAGCGGTGCGCCTGCTCCGAGTAGAGCACCTCGACCGGCGGCACGCCGTCGGCGTGCGAGGTGAGGACTTCGAAGACGCCGAGATTGAACGAGGCGTTCCGGATCGGCGCGGCCGTGAGCCAGTGGGTCTGGACGAGCCCGGCGGCGTCGGTCGTGGAATCGGTGCGGTCGCCCACCGACGCGAAGCGATACGACGGTGGCGTGTGGAAGGTGAGGTCGAAGACGGCCTTGCTCCGGCCCTCGAGCGTGAGCGGGTACCACGAGATGGACGACTTGATGTAGAGCAGGTCGTCGTAGCGGTCGATCAGGTCGCCGTGATAGTAGACGGTGACGGGCCGCGTTTCGCCGGCGGCGATCGGCCGGTCGAGGCGGAGCCACATCTCGCCCGCGTCCTTGAGCTTCGCGACGGTGGCCGCGCGTCCGTCGCCCCAGCGCGCCGAGTCCACGCGCAGCTTGGGAAAGAGGTAGAAGGGGACCCAGGGGCCGGCCGGGCCGCTCGCCGTGAGATCGAGCCGGGCCGACGCGGAGAAGGCCACCTCACCGGCGTTGTTGCGCGGGACGGCGACGTCCATCGTGTAGCGGCTCACGTCGATCGGCGAGCGGCGCTCGCTCTCCGACGCCACGGAATCGCCGAGGCGGCGCGACTGGCTCACCACCTGGGTCATGCGGGTCCAGCCGGCGCGCCGCGCGCGTCCCAGGAGGCGGCTGCCTTCCACCTCGGCGGGATCCACCATGAACATGACGGGATCACCGTCCGCCCGGACCACGTGCGCGTAGAAGAGGTCGCTGCCGGCGGCGTTCAGCAGATCGGCCATCAGATCGGGATCGGGAGACTTGCTGTCGGGATCGCTCGCGAAGCTGATCATCTCGCGCACGCGGCCCTTGACGTCGCTCGGCAGGGGCGCGGCGGCCGGAGCGAAGGTGATCGACCGGCCCAGCTCGGCCAGCGTGCTGTCGGCGAAGACGAAGATCGCCGCGGTGATCGGCGTGACGAGCGAGGTGGAGTGGTAGATGCGCATGAGCCGCCGCTGCTCGAGCGGGCTCGCGGGCGCGTAGGTGAAGCCGCCCGTGCCGCGGTAGGCGACGGCGACGCTCCTCCCTCCCACCGGCCCGAGCAGATACATCGTGCCCGCGCCGAGACTGAACTCGGCGGCGTCGCGACGAATCACGAGCTTCGTCACGCTGGCGCTCCGGGCGTTGGCGTCCGGCAGGGCGTTGAGGGCGTCGAGTCCCTCGGCGAAGGTCGCGACCGCGGCGGGAGCCTGGGCCGCGAGGGGGAGGGCGGAACCAGCGAGAGCGGCAACCACCAGCGCGCGGGCGACTCCGGACACGGACCCTCCAGGGATGGGCATGCCCGTGGCGCGGGCCGCGGGTGGGGCCGGTGCGCGCGGGAAGCTGAATGGCGATGAGATCGGAGCTGCCAAGGTGGGGCGCGGTACACGTGCGGTCAATCATCAGAAATGCGACAGGCGGGCGTGCCAGGAATGGCACGCCCGCCTGGTTTAGGATTACCCCTAGTTTTTCGCCGAGTAGACCACCTTCCCGCCGACGACGGTCGCCACGACCTTCGCATCGCGGATCTCCTCGGGGCGGATCGTCGTGAGGTCGCGGTCGAGCACGACGACGTCGGCCTTCATCCCGGGCCGGAGCACGCCGCGCACTCCCTCCCCGAATGCCGCGTAGGCGTCGCCCGCGGTGTAGGCGCGGAGCGCCTCATCCACGCCGATCTTCTCCTCGGGGATCCAGCCGCCGGGGTTGAGGTCGTCGAGGGTCCGGCGGGTGACCGCCGCGTAGATGCCGAGGATCGGGTCCATCGGCGCCACGGTCCAGTCGGAGCCGAAGGCGAGATGGGTATGGTTGTCGAGCAGGGTGCGGAAGATGTACATGTTGCGGATCCGCGCGGGCCCGACGCGCTTCACCGCCCAGCGCCCGTCGTCGATCGCATGGTACGGCTGCATCGAGGCGACGACGCCGAGCCGCGCGAGCCGCGGCGCGTCGGCGGGGCGGAGGTGCTGGGCGTGCTCGATCCGGAAGCGGCGGTCGCGGGCGCCGTGCGCGCGGGCGACGCTGTCGTAGATGTCGAGGATGAGTCCGTTCGCCTTCTCGCCGATGGCGTGGACCACGACCTGGAGGCCGGCGGAGTCGGCGGCGCCGATCCAGCGGCGGAGCGAGTCCTCGGACGTCACCAGGAGGCCCGACGTGCCCGGGTCGTCGGCGTAGGGCTCGTAGAAGAGCGCGGTGCGTGAGCCGAGGGAGCCGTCCACGAATCCCTTGACGCCGGCAACCCGGAGGAAGTCGTCGCCCGGGCCGTCGGCGCGGAGGGTGTCGGCCATCCGGCGCCAGTCGCCGAGGGGCACGTAGGCGGAGATGCGGGTCCGGAGCGTGCCGTTCCGGTAGGCGCGCTTCATGGCCGCGAGCTCACCCCAGCCCACCGACACCGCCGACACGCCGGTCACGCCCTTCGACGCCGCCCACGCGCTCGCGCGCGCGATGGCGGAGTCGTTCTGCTCGGGCGAGGCATCGGGCATGATGCGGTAGACCAGATCCTGCGCATTGTCCTTGAGGATGCCGGTCGGCGTGCCGTCGGGATCGCGGACGATGGTCCCGCCCGGAATGTCGCGCGTGGCGCGGGTGACGCCGGCTTTCGTCAGCGCGAGCGAGTTGGCGACGGCCATGTGGCCGTCGAGCCGGTTCACGAACACCGGATTGCGCGGCGTGACGGAATCGATCCAGTCCCGCCGCGGCAGCGGAGACCCGGGCCAGCGCTCGTGGTCCCAGTCGCCGCCGGTGATCCACTCGCCGGGCTTGAGCGTCGCGGCGTAGGCCTTGAGCCGCGCGATGAACTCCTGGGGCGTGGCGGCGGTGCGGAGATCGACGCTCCGGAGCTGGAACCCGCCGCTCGCGAAGTGGACGTGCGCGTCGTTGAAGCCGGGAGCCACCATCGCGTTCCCGTTCGCGATGACCCGCGTGGCCGGCCCCTGCATCGCCGCGATGGCCGAGCTGTCGCCGACCGCGGCGATGGTGTCGCCGGCGATGGCGACGGCACCGGCCCAGGGCCGGGCGGTGTCGCCGGTCCAGACGCGGCCGAAGATCACGAGGTCGGCGGGCGGCGTGCCGCGGCCGGTGGCGGCCGGGGCACCGTTGCCCTGGCATCCGGCGGCGGCCGCCGCGAGCGCGGCGGCGGCGAGCAGTCTCATGACGTGCCTTTCAGCGGAGTTTGGTGAGGCGGCGGAGCGACTCGAGGCGCTCGAGGGCGCTGCCGCCGCTCGCGGCGGGAGCCACGGCGAAGAGGTCGCGGATGTCGAGCAGGATCTCCAGCATCAGCTGGTCGCGCATGTAGGCGTTCTCGAGGTCGGCCATGCGGGCGCCGGCCTCCTCGGCCTTCGCGCGGTCGTAGCTCTCGCGGTAGATGCTCTCGAGGTTGGCGAGAATGCGGTCGCGCGGGCGCATGGGCGACGGGGTGCGGGGATTGGAGCGGGGCGTGGCCGGCCGTAATGTACGTCCATCTGCGCCACCGCCACCAGCCGACCGCGGAGTCCGAGATGAACGCCATGCAGCGACGGGTAGACGCCTGGATCGCGCAGTTCGAGGAGGGCTACTTCGACCCGCTCACCAATCTCGCCCGGCTGGCGGAGGAGGTGGGCGAGCTGGCCCGCGACGTGAATCACCGCTTCGGCCGGAAGACCCGGAAGCCCACCGAGCCCGAGGGCGACCTCGCCCTCGAGATGGCCGACATCCTCTTCGTCCTCTGCTGCATGGCCAACCGCGAGGGGATCGACCTCGATCAGGCCTTCGAGCGGATGATGGAGAAGGTGGAGCACCGCGACCGCGACCGCTGGACCCGCATCACTCCCACTCCCTAGGCTCGCTCTCGGTCTCGGCGAGCAGCAGCCGGTAGCTCTCGAGCCGCTCGGGTGCCACGGTGCCGGCGGCCGCCGCCTCCCGGATGGCGCAGCCGGGCTCGCTCACGTGGCGGCAGTCGCCGTAGCGGCAGTGGCCGATGAGCGGCCGCATCTCGGGAAAGCAGGACGCGAGCTCGCGCGGCTCGATCCCCCAGAGTCCCACCTCGCTGAACCCGGGCGTATCCACCAGATAGCCGCCGCCGTCGAGCGGCACCATCACGGCGCCCACGGTGGTGTTGGCGCCGCGGCGGATCTTCCGGCTGATCTCGCCGACGCGAAGGCCGAGGCCCGGCTGCACGGCGTTCAGGAGACTCGACTTGCCGGCGCCGGAGGGTCCGGTCACGACCGACGTGCGGGAGGCGAGCGCCGAGCGGAGCGCGTCGATGCCGGCGCCGGTGCGCGCGGCGGTCGGGTACACGGCGTAGCCGGCGGCGCGGTACCGTGCGGCCAGCTGGTCGCCGGGGTCGAGATCGGTCTTGTTGAGGATGAGGGCGGCGGGGATGCCGTTGGCTTCGGCGACGACGAGCAGGCGGTCGATGAGCTGGGGGATCGGCGCCGGATCGCGCGTGGCGGTGACGACGAAGACTTCGTCGATGTTGGCGGCGACGGGCCGGGCGCCGCGCCCCTCGGGTACGCGCCGCTCGAGGAGGGTGCGCCTGGGCCCGACGCCGGTGATGCCGTAGAGCGAGCCGCCGGCCTCGGGCTCGAGCTCGACCAGGTCGCCGACCACGACCTTGGGCGTGTCGCGCTTGGTGCGGCCGCGCAGCACGGCCCGGAGCTCGCCCTCCTCGGTGCGCACGCGGTAGGTGGCGCCGTCGCGCTCGATCACGGTGCCGCGGACGGTCACCACTCGGCCGGCGCGGCGGCGATCGCCTCGTCGAGCGCGGCCTTCACGTCGTACAGCGAGAGGACGAGCACCCGTGCCTCCGCGTCGGCGGCGGAGCGGCCCCAGGCGAGGGGCGGAGTCTCGACGTGCCCCACCGGGCGGTCGCCGGCGGGCGCCCAGCGCACGAACAGGAGCGAGGCGGCGAAGCGGCCGCGGGGATCGGGCTCGTCCTCCACGTAGACCGCCACCGAGTAGGGCTGGCCGTCGCTGCCGGTGAACGCGGCGGCCCGCTCGTGCTTCTCCATGTACCCACCCAGCGTGAACTCGCTCACCGTCGTGACACCGACTCCCGCATGATGTTCCCCATCATGAACGCGATGTTGGCCGGCCGCTCCGCGAGCCGGCGCATGAGATACGGATACCACTGGGTGCCGAACGGCACGTAGACGCGCATGTTGTAGCCCGCGTCGCGGAGCGCACCCTGCAGGTCCCGGCGCACCCCGTAGAGCATCTGGAACTCGAACCGCGCGGAGGGGACGTCGTGCAGCTGGGCGAAGCGCCGGGCCTGCGAGATGATCGCCTCGTCGTGCGTCGCGATGCCGGGATAGTTCCCCTTGAGGAGGAGCCGCTCCATGAGGAGGACGTAGTTCCGGTCCACGTCGGCCTTGTCGGCAAAGGCGACGGCCGGCGGCTCCAGGTAGGCGCCCTTGCAGAGCCGGACCCGCGCCTTCCGGTCGATCAGCTCGTCGATGTCCGCCTCCGAGCGGCGGAGCGCCGACTGGATCACGACGCCGCAGTGGGCGGCGTGGGTGGGATAGAGCCGCTGATAGAAGAACTCGAGGGTGCGCTGCGTGTAGGCCGAGCTCTCCATGTCGAGTCGCACGAAGCCGCCGTGGGCGCGCGCGCGCTCGACGATCTCCAGCATGTTGCGGCCGCAGAGGTCCTCGTCGATGTCGAGGCCCATCTGCGTGAGCTTGACCGAGACGTTGACGTCGGCGGCGCCCGCGGCGAGCCGGTCGAGCATGAAGAGGTACTCGTCCCTGGCGGCCGTCGCCTCGGAGGCCTGCGTCACGCTCTCGCCCAGGAGGTCGAGCGAGGTGCCGATCCCGTGCGTCCGCAGCTCCTCGGCGGCGGCGACGCCCTGCTCGATCGTCTCGCCGGCGACGAACCGCGACGCGAAGCTCCGGGCCAGCGGGTTGGATCGGATGAACTGGAAGACGCGATTCTGTTGCGACAGCCAGAGGAGCCCTTGGCGCAGCATGCGGATCCGGGTCAGGGTGAGCGCGGCGGCGCACGCCGGCGCCCCGAAGCTAGCCCGCCCGCCGGAGCGCTACAAGCGCGTGTGAGCCGCCTCACCCCGGCGCGGACCCGCTCCGGCTATCATCCACCCCTCGATGACAGCGCGCACGGGCGGGACCACGACGAAGCGGACGCGGCGGCGAGCGCCGGCGCTCACGACCGACCCGGCCGAGTCGGCCGCGGCGGCGGGACTCCGCTACGTGACCGATGCGACGCCGGGGATCCGGCGGGTGCGCGCCGGCGGGGGCTTCCGCTATACGGCGCCGGACGGCACCGCCGTGCGCGACCGCGCCACCCTGCAGCGCATCCGCTCGCTCGCGATCCCGCCGGCCTACACCGACGTGTGGATCTGCCCCGACGCGCGCGGGCACATCCAGGCCACCGGCCGCGACGCCCGGGGCCGCAAGCAGTATCGGTACCATCCGAAGTGGCGATCGGTGCGCGACGAGACGAAGTTCGGGCGGATGCTCGCCTTCAGCGACTGCCTGCCGGCGATCCGCGAGCGCGTGGCGCGCGACATGGCGCGGGCGGGGCTCCCTCGCGAGAAGGTCCTCGCCACGGTGGTGCGGCTGCTCGAGTGCACCCGCATCCGGGTGGGCAACGACGAGTACGCGCGGTCGAACCGGAGCTTCGGCCTCACCACGCTCCGCGACCAGCACGTGGAGATCGACGGCGCCAACCTCTCGTTCCAGTTCCGCGGCAAGAGCGGGAAGACCCACAGCGTCGACATCAGCGATCGCCGCCTGGCGCGCATCGTCGCGCAGTGCCAGGCGATCCCCGGCGCGGAGCTCTTCCAGTATCTCGATGCCGACGGTGAGCGCCAGACGATCGGGTCGGGCGACGTGAACGCGTACATCCGGGAGATCTCGGGCCAGGACTTCACGGCGAAGGACTTCCGCACCTGGGCGGGGACGATGCTCGCGGCGGAGGCGCTGGCGGCCGGCGAGCCGGGCGAGACCGAGACGGCGAGGAAGGCGGCGATCGTGCAGGCGGTGGATGCGGTGGCGACCCAGCTCAACAATACGCGCGCCGTCTGCCGGAAGTATTACGTGCATCCCGCCGTGTTCGAGCGCTTCATGGCCGGCACGCTCGCGGCCGACCTCGACGGCGGGGGCCGGCCCCGCGCGGGGCTCGAGCCGCTGGAGGCCGCGGTCGTCTCGCTCCTCGCGCCGGCCGCCTGACGGATCAGAGCGGAAGCTGCCGCTGCGCTCCGGCGTCGGCGGCGCGGTCCGCGTCGTCGCGGGTTCCCCACGACACATGCGCGGCAGGACGCACCTGGATCCGGAGCGGCTTCAGTCCGGTCTGGTCGTCGAAGAACGCCACCAGCGACTCGCGTCCCCGGAACTTCTCGGCTTCGACGCCGCGGACGCGGGTGAGGTCGAGATAGACCAGCTCGTGGCCGTCGCGGGTCCAGCGGATGGTCATGGTGCCGTAGACCGGCTCGATGAGGCACTCGAGCTGGTCGTGGCCGCTCCGCGCCTCGAAGCTGAGGGCGTTCTCGCGCCACGGGACGCCGGGATGCAGGAGGGCGGGCTCGACACCGAACAGCTCGCGGAGCAGTGCCTCGTCGGGAAACGGATCCATGCGGTCCTCGCGAAGAAGTGACCAGCCGTTCCTCAGTACCCCAGTGCCAGCACCACGCTTTCCGTCGGCAGCATCTCCCGCCACTGCGAGATCAGCTTCCGGTATGCCTTGCCGACCGGCCGGAGATTCCGGTCGAGATCGCAGAGGCCGAGCGGGTTGACGCGGTCGTTGTCCTCCCGGAGCGCGGTGTCCCAGTCGACCTGATCGGTGAGACTGTACCAGGTGAAGCCCATCACCGGTATCCCGTCCTGGCGGAGCCGCACCATGTTGGCCCACTCCTTCCACAGCCACGGCACCGCGTCCGGCTCGGCGATGTTGGTCTCGGTGTGCATCACCGGGAGCCGGTAGCGCCGGTAGTACTGCCGGGTGAGGACGTAGTAGCCGAAGATCTCCCCGGAGGGGTGCGTCGTGCCGTCGGCGCGCACCAGATGCTCGTTGGTGACGTAGTAGTCGGTCCCCATGATACAGAGCGCCTTGACCCGGTTCTCCTCGAACCATCGCTGATCGTCGCGGGTCATGCCGTGCTCCAGCAGATAGTCGTGCACCGGCACGGTGAGGGGGTGACTGTACGTCAGGTCCAGCGAGAGGAACCGCCGCTCGTTCAGGAAGTCGCTCCGGCGGATGCAGCTCGGGTCCTCCGGATGGAAGTACTCCGACGACTCGCTCTGGATGAAGGTGGGACGCTCGCAGACCTTCACGATCTCCTGCATGGCGCGCACGTTGGCGCGGCAGAGATTCCGGAGCGCCGTGACGAAGGCGCGGTCACTCGACAGGCGCTCGTTCCACCAGCCGTAGAGACCCGAGAAGGTGGCGGCGACGAAAATCTCGTTGACCGGCGTGAAGAGGCGGACCCACGGATAGCGGTGCGCGAAGGCCGCCGCGTACTCGGCGAAGTACTCCGGCCAGTCGGGGTTCTGGAAGCCGTCGCCCACCCAGTCAGGAACGCCGAAGTGGCAGAGGTCGGCGATGGGCGTGATCCCGACGGCCCGCAGCTCGTTGAAGGTCTCGTCGGCGAAGCTCCAGTCGTAGCGGCCGGGGCCCGTATGGGTGGAATAGTAGGGCGGCCCGTAGCGGAGGAAATCCACGCCGAGCGACTTGGCGAGCTGGAAGTCCTCCTTCCAGCAGGCGTAGTGCCGGGTCTTGGCCATCTCGTCGACGCGCGAGACCTCACCGGAAGGAAGGCGGATGGTCGGGTAGCTGTTCTCGATCCCGCTCGCGAACATGAATCCCGGCATGGCGCTCCTTCAGAGGATGTCGAGCCGCCCGCCGTCGACGACCAGGGTGGTGCCGGTGATGAACCGTGCCTCGTCGGCGGCGAGAAAGGCGATCGCCGCCGCGATGTCCTCCGGCCGGCCGATGGCGCCTTCCACCTTCTCGGCGCCGCTCTTCACGTTGGGGTTCGACCAGAGCAGCGGCGTGTCCACCGCGCCGGGCGCCACGCAGTTGACGCGCACCTTCCGCTCGACGCACTCCCGGCTGAGCGCCCGGGTGAAGGCCTCCATGCCGCCCTTCGACGCCGCGTACGCCGAGACGTTGGCGGTCGTCTCGTGGGCGTGCACGGAGCTCACGTTCACGATGGCGCCGCCCCGCATGTGCGGCAGCGCGTGCTTGCTGAAGAGGAAGACCGACCGCAGGTTCACCCGGAGCACGCGGTCCCAGTCGTCCTCCGACAGCCTCACCACCGGGTCGAAGGTCATCATCCCGGCGTCGTTGACCACGACGTCGAGCCGGCCATGCCACCCGACCGCCCGGTCCACCGCGCGGCGGACGTCGCCGCCGTCCCCGACGTCGGCGTGCACGAAGATCGCCTCGCCGTGGGCCGCGATGCGCCGGACGGTCTCCTGGCCGCCCGCCTCGTCGATGTCGGCGACGACGATACGGCCGCCTTCGGAGGCCAGCCGTTCCGCCGCGGCCCGGCCGATCCCCGAACCGCCCCCGGTCACCAGACAGACCTTGTCGCTGAACCGCATCCCCCCTCCCTGTCCCATTCCATATACCGCCCATCGGACGAGCGCGCAGGGACTTGGGTCACACTCGTGGCGGAGGCGCCACGCGGCGGGATACCTTGTGGTCATGCCGCCATCGCATCGCAGGACCCTCCTCGCCCTCTCGCTCGTGCTCGCCGCCTGCGGCCGGGACGCGGGGCGCCCGCTGGCCCACCGCGGCTTCGAGCCCGGGATGCCGGACGCCCGCTTCCGCGAAACCGCCGGACGCGTCGGCCCGCTCGACTGCGGACGCTTCCAGGTCGAAGGGGTGAGCGCCACGACGCTGTGCGCGACGTCGAACGCCGCCACCGGCGTACGCGTCGTCGGCACGCTGGGGGCGCCCGACAGTGTCGTGCCCTACGTCGTGGTCCAGGAGCCGGACTCGACGGGTGTCGCCTTTGCCGGCCTCACCCGCTCGTGGGGCGCGCCCGATACGCTGGTGGCGACGGGTCGCCGCTGGCGCCGCGGGCGGTGGATCGCCGACGCCGACACGGCGGACGGGCGGCTCACCATCTGGCTCACCGACACCGCGACGCAGGCGCGGATCGCGCGGCACACGCTGGCATCCGAGCGCGCCCGGCGCGATACGCTGCCCGTGCGGAACGAGATCGCGGCGGTGCTGGATACCATCCGCCGCACGTCGCCCGCCGGCGCCGCGATGCCGGCGACGCCCGACGAGGTCGACACCCCACCCCGTGTCATCGCGTGCCGCCAGGTCGAGCCGCCGCCCGCGCTGACCGGGGTTCAGGGGAGGGTGCGCGTCATCTACGTGGTGGATACCGCGGGCCGCGCGGAGCCGCCCAGCATCCGCGTCCTCGAGGCCACACGCCCCGGCTTCATGGCGCCGGCGATCGCGACGATCAGCGGCTGCACCTTCCGGCCGGGCAGGCAGCGCGGCCGGGCGGTGAGGGTGCTGGTGCAGCAGAGCGTGGCTTTTACGGGCGGATGAGGCGGGCGGGGCGAACGCATTGATGCCCGCGTGATGCAGGTCGCGGCGCGGGCGTGCGCTCCGGACCAGATTCGGAGCTCGGGAAGGTGATTCAATCCGCGCGCGAGGGAGGACATGTGACGCCCACGAAGACGCCAGCGAACAGGAAGAAGAAGATCGCCCGGGGCGCGGTGGCAGCCGCGGCGGCGGGCGCCGCCGTCGGCGCGGCGCTGCTGCTCAAGAACCGGGCAAGGCGGAAGAAGGCGAAGGCGAAGATCGGGAGGGCGGCGACGAAGGCCGCGACGAAAGCCGCGACGAAGGCGAAGCAGGCGAAGAAGGCGACGAAGGACGCGGCCGTCAGGGTCGTCCGCGAGGTGCGCCGGAACCCGAAGAAGAAAGGGGCGGTGCGGGCACTCGCGGGGGCCGCGGCCGGCGTGGCGGCGCGGGCGGCGGGAAAGGCCGCGCTCGTCGCCATCGCCGATGCCGCCGCACGGCGGAGCGGGCGGAAGGAAGCGGCCGGACGGCGCTCCGCACCCGCCTCGGCGGCCCAGCCTGCCGGGCAGGTCGGGCCCGACGGAACGCCGGGGCCGTTCGGCGTCTAGTCGCGGCTGAGCGGGGGCGGCGGGGTGCGCGGAACGGCTCCGCCCGCGAGGCCCCGCCGGTACGCCGCGCGCACCAGCTCCTGGAAGTGGTACACCCCCGCCTCGTACTTCACCGAGAAGCGTCCCCTGTCATAGGCGCGTGACGCGAGCCCCTGCTGCACGCGGGCACAGATGCCGGCGTCCTCCGCCTGCACCGCGTCGCTGTACGCGACGTCGTCCTCGATGCGCTGCCGCGCCGCGGCGCTCTCCACGTCGTCGTGGAAGTAGGTGAACACCACCTCGCAGCGCGCGGGCCCGAGCGGCCGGACGAAATTGGTCTGGAGCCGCCCGGGCAGGATGTTGAGCATGAAGTTGGGAAAAAGGCAGTAGTAGAAGGCGTCGCCCCCGCCGTCCCGGCTGTAGAGCGCGTTGTCGCCGGTGAGCGGCGTGTACTGCAGCGAGTACCAGTCGAACACTTCGGTGACGTAGCTCTGGTAGTCGTAGAGCTTCACCAGCTCGGGATGGACGTAGGGGACGTGATACCCCTCGAGATAGTTGTCCACGTACACCTTCCAGTTCGCCTCCACCACGTAGCGCACCTCGCGCGAGAATTGGAGATCCCCGAGCCGGGTCGGCGCGATGCGCTCGGCGATCCCCGCGACGAAGGTCTCGAGCGGCGGTGCCGCGGCATCGAGCGTCACGAAGACGAGTCCCTGCCAGGTCTCCACCCGGAGCGGGACGAGGCTGTAGTCCTTCCGGTCGAACAGCTCGGTGCGATCCATGGCCGGCACGCCGCGGAGGGTGCCGTCGAGGAGGTAGGTCCAGCCGTGATAGCGGCACTGGAGCGCACGGGCGCAGCCATGCTCGGTCGCCAGGGGGCCGCCCCGATGGCGGCAGACGTTGAAGAAGGCCCGGAGGACGCCGTCCCTGCCGCGGACGACGATCACCGGATCATCCGCCACCGTGGACACCAGATACTGTCCCTCCGTCGCCACCTGCGCCGCGTGGCCCACGTGCTGCCAGGTCCGCGCGAAGATCAGCTCGCTGTCGATGTCGTGGAAGCGCGGGTCGGTGTACCAGGCGGATGGAATCGTCCCCGCGCGGGCGAGGGGCTCGCTCGCGAGGTCGGCCGGATCGATGGCGGCGAGGGCGGGGGCGGGGCGCATCAGCGCGGCTCCGGCCGGGGCGTCCAGACCGTCATGTGCCCGAAACGGATGAGCAGATCGAGCGGGAGCACGGCGGCCAGAAATTCCGGCGGATCCATCGGACGGTACGACTCGTCGAACCCCACGACGGCGCTGTGCGACTCGGCCAGCGTGCCGGCGAAGTCGCGCAGCGTGGCCGCATCGGCCGAATCGGGCAGCTCGCGGGACGGTCGCCCGGTGAGGAAGTAGACCAGCATCGGATTGTTGGAGAAGAGCTGGTAGTGCCGCCCGTCGGTCTGCAGCCACTCCGCCTCCGCCGACGGCACCCACTTCCGGCCCGAGTAGCCCCAGCCGTCCTCCTGCAGTCCCTGATACTGCTCCACGTTGAGCCGCGCTCCCGCGGCGGCCCAGGCCGCGACGAGCACCACCGCGGCGACGCGCGGCCCGATGCTCCATGCCGGCCACCGGATCCGGAGTGCCGCCGCGCCCGCGATGATCGCGAGCAGGAAGAGCGGCGACAGCAGCCGCTCGTCGAAGGGAATCCCGCCGCCGACGAAGGCGCGGGAGAAGAGGAGCACCACGGTGTAGCAGGCCGCGAGGAGACCCAGGGCGTTGAACAGCCGGCGCCGGGCGATCGCACGACCGTCGCGCGGCATCCGGCGGAGCGCGCGACGGAGCAGCCAGAGCGCGCCGAGCAGGAAGAGCGTCGCGAGGACGGCGCGGACCGCGCCGGTCTTGCCCGGTACCAGCCAGGACGCGACCGTGCCGACCCCTTCACGGAGCGTGGCGGCAAGGCCCCGCTGCAGGTGCGTGACCGGCGGAGCCTCCGCCCCGACCGCGTGGAGCCGGACCCACCACCACGCATGCCCGACCAGTGCCGGAAGCGCGGCCTCGAGGGCGCGCTCGCCGCGCTCGCGCCAGCGGCCGGAGCGCCCGATGGCCCAGAGCACGACGGCCGCACCGACGGCGATCCCCGCATAGCGCACCAGCTCCGCGCCGGCGGCGGCGAGTCCGGCAAGGAACGGCCGGTCGGGCCGGCGGACCATGCCCGAGAGCGCGAGCGCGATGCAGAGCAGGAAGAGCGGCTCGCTCAGGACCCGGATGTAGTTGTCGAAGATCGCGGGGGTCGCCGCGAGCAGCACGACGGCGACGGCGCCCGCCGGGGGGCCGGCGGTGTGCTGGAGGAGTCGCATCACGATGATCGCGAGGCCGAGCGCGGCGAGCGCCTCCACGACGCGGGCCGCCTCGACCGGCGTGAATCCGAGCCCGGTCGTCGCGGCGATGGTGAAGGGGAAGCCGGCGGGAAACTGCGCGAGCGCCGTGGTGCTGTCGTTGTCCCACCAGTCGGCGGCGGGGATGCGGAGCCGCCCCGTCCGCGCCAGCGACTCTCCTGCCCCGACATAGGACATCGCGTCGGGATCGAGCCCCGGCGCGGGAGGGCGGGTGACGAACAGCACGCCGCCGCAGGCGAGGGCGCCGGCGAGCCAGGCCGCCGCCAGCCGCCAGCGCATCACAGGCGCCCGGCCTCCGCCGCGAGTCCGTCGAGGAGCGCCCGCGTGTGGGCGGCCTGCGTCCGCGGATTCATGATCGTGACGCGGAGCACCCGCCGGCCGTCGAGAACGGTCGTGGTGATCCATCCGGTGCCGGACCGGTTGTAGGTCTCGCGAAGGCGCCGGTTGAGCTCGTCGAGCGCCGCGTCGTCGAGGCCGGGCCGGCGCCAGCGGAAGCAGAGGATGTTCGATTCGGGCTCGTGCATCGCCTCGAAGTCGTCGCGCGCCGCGATCGCCGTCCAGAGATCGTGCGCGATGTCGCAGAGGTGGTCATGCGCCGCCGCGAGGCCGCGAAGGCCGTAACGCTGGAGCGCCACCCAGAGCTTGAGCACGTCCACCGGCCGGGAGCAGAGAAAGCTCCGCACGCCCTGGTCGAGCACCCGGCCGCCGGATCCGTGAAAGAGATACGGCGCGCGCTGGGCAAAGGCGCGGTCGAGCTCCGCCTCGTCCCGTACGAGCAGCATTCCGGTGCCCAGCGGCATGAGCAGCAGCTTGTGCGGGTCCCAGGCGATGGAGCGCGCCCGCTCGATGCCGCGGACGCGATGGCGGTGGCGCTCCGACACGAGCGCCGAGGCGCCGTGTGCGCCGTCCACGTGCAGCCAGACGTCGTGCGCCTCGCACAGCCGCCCGATGGTCTCGAGATCGTCGAACGAGCCGGTCGCGGTCGAGCCGGCCGTCGCCACGACGGCCATCACCGGGACGCCGTCCCGCCGGAGCTCGCCCAGCCGCGCCGCCAGCGCCGCGGCGTCCATGCGGTGGTCGCGCGACGGCACCGCGACGGCCCGCCGCATGCCAAGTCCCAGCTCCGCCACCGCGCGCGTGACGGCGTAGTGCGCGTGCTCCCCCGCGAGGACGACCGGTGCGGCATCGCCGACGCCGTGCTCCCACGCATCCGGCAGCGCGCGCGCCCGGGCGGCGAGGAGCGCCGTGAAGGTCGCTTCGGTCCCGCCCGAGGTGAAGGTGCCGCCCGCCGCGGTCCCGAGCCCGGCGAGGTCGCACATCCAGCGGATCACCTGTCGCTCGACGGCGGTGCCGGCGGGAGACATCTCGCGCACCGCGGCGGAGTTGTTCACCGCGGCCTTGAGCGCTTCGGTCCAGATGGATGCCGCGAGCGGCGCCGAGACCTGATGGCCCATGTACATCGGGTGGGCGAGGCGGTTGACGCCGGAAAGCAGGTCGCGATCGAGGCGCGCCAGCACGTCGGCGAGGGGCCGCCCGTCCAGGGGAACCGCTTCCGCGAAGCGCGCCGCCAGCTCCTCCGCCGTGGCGGGCGACGACACCGGCCCCTCGCCGCGGCCGGCCTCCGCCAGGTAGCCGGCGACCAGCGCCGCAACGGCCGCGCCCGCCGCCTCGCCCGCGTCGGCCTCGAGCTCGGCGAGCAGCGCGGCGAAGGCGGGCTCAGTCGGTATGGAACTTCCTCCCGCCCGCGGCCATCGCAAGCAGTACCGGCGCCGGCGTGAAGCGCTCGCCGAAGCTCGTCGCGAGGCCACTCAGCACTTCCGCCACGCGCCGCGGGCCCAGGTCGTCGATCATGCGGAGCGGCCCGCCGCGGAACGGCGGGAAGCCGATGCCGAAGAGCGCGCCGACGTCGCCGTCGCGGGCCGAGCGGACGACGTGCTCCCCGGCCGCCATCGCGGCCTCGTTGAGCATGGCGTACACCAGCCGCTGCTCCACCGTCGCGGGGGAGACGCCCTGCCGCGGGCGGACGCCCATCGCGGCATAGGCGCCGGAGTCCACGCCCGCCTTCTTCCCGTCGCTGTAGCGGTAGAAGCCCCGCCCGCTCTTCCGGCCGAGCCGCCCGGCGGCCACCATGCGCGCGATGACGGGCGACGGCGTGAGGCGGTCGCCGTAGGCCGCCTGCATCACGCCCGCCGCCTTCTCGCCGACGTCGAGTCCCACCTCGTCGAGCAGCGCGACGGGCCCGACCGGAAAGCCGAAGCGCGTCATGGTCCGGTCGATCACGTCCACCGGCACGCCTTCGCTCAGGAGGAGTCCGGCCTCGTTGAGGTACGGCAGCAGGATCCGGTTCACCCAGAACCCGGGCCGGTCGGCCACGACGATGACCGTCTTCCCCATCCGCCGTCCGAACCGCACCGCGCCAAGCGTCATGGCCGGCGCTGTGCCGGCGTGGGGGATCACCTCGAGCAGCGGCATCTTCGCCACCGGCGAGAAGAAATGCATGCCGAGCACTCGCGACGGCTCGCGCGCGCCGGCGGCGATCTCCGCGATGGGAATGGTGGAGGTATTGGTCGCGTAGATCGCGTCGGGCCGCACCTCCTGCTCCACCTCCGCCAGCACCTGGCGCTTCACGCCGAGCTCCTCGAAGACGGCCTCGATCACGAGGTCGGCACGGGTGAACCCGCTGTAGTCGGCGGCGCCGCTGATGAGCGCGACCAGCCGCTCGTGATCGGGCCGCGCCAGCCGGCGGCGGGCGAGGCGATCGTCGAGGATCGCGATCGCCGCCCTGATTCCCTTCCCCACGCGCGGGAGCTCCGCGTCCTTGAGCCGCACCTCCACCTTCGCGTTGAGCGCGGCGGTGCCCGCGATGCCCGAGCCCATGAAGCCCGAGCCGACCACGCCGAGGCGCCGGACGGCGGGGACCGGGCCGGCCGGCGCCAGCCCGAAGTCGTCCTTCTTGAGCGCGGTCGTGTCCACGAAGATCCGGACCAGCTTCCGCGACACGTCGCCCACGGCGAGCTGGCCGAACCGGCGATGCTCCTCGGCGAGGCCCGCGTCGATCCCCCGCTCGAGCCCGACGCGCACCGCTTCGAGCGCGGCGAGCGGCGCGGGATAGTGGCCGCCGCTCTTCGCGAGCGCCTGCTTCCTGGCCTGGCGGTACACCATCGAGCGACCGACCGGCGTCCGGTCGAGGAGCGCACCGGCGACGCCGCCCCGCGAGGCGCGGAGCGGCACGCCACGACTGGCGAGCCGGTCAGCCGCCGCCACCGCCACGCTCCGAAGAATGCTGGGCGGCACCAGCTCGTCCACCAGTCCGAGCCGGTACGCCTTTGCCGCGCGCTCGTTCCGGCCGGCCAGGATCATGTCGAGTGCCGCGCGCACGCCGATGAGCCGCGGCAGCCGCTGCGTCCCCCCAGCACCGGGAATGAGTCCCAGCTGCACTTCGGGGAGGCCGATCTGCGTCTTCGGGCTGTCGGTCGCGATCCGGTAGTGACAGGCGAGGGCCAGCTCGAGCCCGCCGCCCAGACACGCACCGTGGATCGCGGCGAGGACGGGCTTCGTGAACCCCGCGATCCGGTCCATCATCGCCTGCGCGTCGCGGCTCAGCGACTCGGCGTCGGCCTGCGTGCGGAGCTTCGCGAACTGGTCGATGTCGGCGCCGGCGATGAACGAATCGGGCTTGCCGGAGATGAGCACCACCGCGCGCACGTCGCCGTCCGCGGCGAGCCGGTCGAGGAGGAGCCGGAGCTCGTCGGCCAGCCCGGGCGAGAGCGTGTTGACCGGCTCGCCCGGGACGTCGAGCGTGGCCACGGCGATGCCGTGCTCGTTCGCGGTCTCGAAGGCGCTCACGTCCGCTCCAGCACCATCGCGTAACCCATGCCGCCCTGCGCGCAGATCGACACCAGCCCGAACTGGACGTCGCGCCGGCGCATCTCGTTGGCGAGCTGGGTGACGAGTCGGGCACCGGTCGCGGCGAACGGGTGTCCCAGCGCGATGGACCCGCCCATCACGTTGGTGCGCTCCCAGTCCACCTCCCCCACCGGTCCGGCGAGTCCGAGCCGCTCGGCCCAGGCAGCCGATCCCCACGCCTGCACGTTGGAGAGCACCTGCGCGGCGAAGGCCTCGTGTATCTCCACGAGGCCCAGGTCGGACCACCCGAGGCCGGCGCGCTCGAGTGCCTTCGGCACCGCCGTGGCCGGGCCCATGAGGAGCTGCCACGACGGATCCACCGACGTCACCGCGTAGCTCCGGAGAAAGGCGAGCGGCTCGTATCCCAGCGTGCGCGCCCGGTCCTCCGACATCACGAGCACCGCCGCGGCGCCGTCGGTGAGCGGCGACGAGTTGCCGGCGGTGACGCTGCCGTAGCGGCGGTCGAAGACCGGCCGCAGATTGGCCAGCGCCTCGAGCGAGGTGTCGGTGCGGATCGTGTTGTCGCTGGTGACGACCTCGTCCATTCCGCGCCCGCCGAACCAGGGGACGATCTCCGCCGTGAGCCGCCCGTCGGCCGTGGCGGCGGCCGCGCGCTGATGGCTCATGAGGGCGTAGCGGTCCTGCGCCTCCCGGCTGATCCCGTTCTCCTTGGCCATCTTCTCGGCCGACTGGCCCATCGTCTCGCCGGTGGACGGC
>JAICUF010000063.1 GCA_025935995.1 Gemmatimonadales bacterium | reverse complement strand
GACGGCGCCGACATAGTCCTTCCGTGCGAAGGCGCTGTCGGCGCGGGCCTGCAGGGGTGACGGGGCGGGCGCCGGCGCGCCCTGCGCCGCGAGCGGAACGGCGCCGGCGAACGCGAGCGATGCGAGCGCCGCACTCACGAATGTGTGCACGATGGAACTCCGGAAGGGGTTGGGGGGCCTTCAATCCGGACGTAGCCCGCCTGTGCCGGTTTCAGTAGATTTGCCGCCCATGCCGTCTCTCCGGCCCGTGGCCCCGGGCTTCGTCCCCCCGCTCGATGACGCCGACGCGCGCCTTCCCGACACGCCGCCGAAGCGCGAGCTGCGCGAGCGCCTCGCCGCGCTGGGCGACGAGCTGGACGAGCTGCAGGCGAAGCTCTTCGCGTCGGCGCGGCGCGGCCTGATCGTGGTGCTGCAGGCGCGGGACGCGGGCGGCAAGGACGGCGTCGTCCGCCATGTCTTCGGCCTCTTCAATCCGCAGGGGCTCGCCATCCGCTCATTCGGCGTGCCCACCCCGGTCGAGCTGAGTCACGACTATCTCTGGCGGGTGCACTCGGCCGTCGGGGCGCGCGGGATGATCACCGTCTTCAACCGCTCGCACTATGAGGATGTCCTGGTCGTGCGGGTGCACGGGCTGGTGCCCGAGGCGGCGTGGCGGGCGCGGTACGACCAGATCAACTGCTTCGAGGCGATGCTCGCCGCCAACGGCTACGCGATCGTCAAGTTCTTCCTGCACGTCTCGCGCGCGGAGCAGCGCGAGCGGCTGGAGGCGCGGCTCGACGATCCGGCGAAGAACTGGAAATTCCGCGCCGGCGATCTCGAGGAGCGCGCGAAGTGGGACGACTACACGAAGGCGTACCAGGACATGCTGTCGCGGTGCAGTACGGAGGCCGCGCCGTGGTTCGTGGTGCCGGCCGACAGCAAGCCGATGCGCGATCTCCTGATCGCCGAGACGATCCGCGACACGCTCGACGGCATGCAGCTCGAATATCCGCCGGCCGACCCGGCGGTGCTCCAGTGGAAGGGGAAGGTGACATGACGATGCGGGCGGGACGTCGGGCGCACGCACTCGCCGCGGCCGCACTGCTCGCCGCCGCACTGGTCGCGGCCTGCGCCGGCGGACGCCCCGGAGGGGCGGCTCCCGACGCCGGCTGCTGCGGCGAGGCGGTGCTCGCGAACGGGCTCCGGATCGCCGAGCGCTATCACGTCGGCGCGATCGTCTCCCGCCGCTTCACGCACGCCGAGTACTGGGCCGCGGTCGCACCATCGCTAGCCTCGCCCGACCTCCGGACCGACGAGGTGGGCCGCTCGATGCTGGGGCGCGAGCTCCGGACGGTCACCTTCGGCACCGGCCCCGTGCGTGTCCTCCTCTGGTCGCAGATGCACGGCGACGAAGCCACGGCCTCGATGGCGCTGGCCGACATCTTCCGCTTCCTGGCGGAGGCCAGCGGGGATCCACTCCGCGCCCGGCTGCACGACCGGCTCACCATCGTCTTCTTCCCCATGCTCAATCCCGACGGCGCCGAGCTTTTCCAGCGGGAGAACGCGGCGGGGATCGACGTGAACCGCGACGCGCGGAGGCTCTCGACGCCGGAAGCGCGCGCGCTCAAGGCGGTGCATGACAGCGTCCGGCCCGACTTCGGCTTCAACCTGCACGACCAGGGCGCGCGGACCCGGGTCGGCGCCACCGGGCTGCAGTCGGGCATCGCGCTGCTCGCGCCGGCGTACGACGACGCGCGGAGCTGGAACGCCTCGCGCTCGCGGGCCAGACTCGTCGCCGCGACGCTGGCGGAGCTGCTGGGGCACGCCATCGCCGGCCGCATCGCCAAGTACGACGACACCTTCAATCACCGCGCCTTCGGCGACCTGATGGAGCAGTGGGGGGCGAGCACCGTCCTGATCGAGAGCGGGGCGCTTCCCGGCGACCTCGACAAGCAGCGACTCCGGGCGCTCAACGTCGCCGCGATCCTGGGCGCGCTCGACGCGATCGCGACGGGGAGCTACCGGAAGGCCGACCCCGCGGCGTACGAGCGGCTGCCGTACAACACCTCGGGCGCGTCGGACCTCCTGGTGACGGGCGGGAGTCTCGTGCTGCCCGGCCAGCCGCCCCTCCGGGCCGATGTGGCGATCAACTACGAGGACGCCGTCGCCCGCACGGGCGGCCGGATCCGCGACGTGGGCGACCTGGCCGACGCCGTGGCGCTCGACACCCTCGATGCCGCCGGCCTCTTCCTCCATCCCGACTCGTCGGCCCTCACGCGGCGAGGCGAGGGGACGTGGCTCCGGATCGGCGCGCGCGCGGTGCTCGATCTCCGCCGCGGTCCCGACAGCACGAGCGCGCTGGTGCGCCGGATCGGCCCGTGAGCGCCAGCGCCCCCGCCGCGGCCGAGCGGTCGTCGATGCACCTCCTCTGGTCGTACCTCCGGCATTACCGGGGGCTCGTGATCGGCGCACTCCTCCTCGCCACCACCAACCAGGTCTTCTCGCTCCTCGATCCCCTGATCTTCCGTCACGTGATCGACGAGTACGCCACCCGCTACAAGGAGTACACGACGGGGCAGTTC
This sequence comes from Gemmatimonadales bacterium, assembly GCA_025935995.1. Lineage (GTDB taxonomy): Bacteria > Gemmatimonadota > Gemmatimonadetes > Gemmatimonadales > GWC2-71-9 > JAICUF01. Next base: position 11,214 of record JAICUF010000063.1, on the reverse strand, counting down.
TTCCACGGCGTGACGCTGCTCCTCGCGGCGGCGGTGGGCGTGGCGCTCGTGTCGCGGATCGCCAAGAACTTCCAGGACTATGTCGTCAACGTCATCGTCCAGCGGCTGGGTGCCCGGCTCTACGCCGACGGGATCCGCCACTCGCTCCAGCTCCCCTACTCGGTGTTCGAGGACCAGCGGAGCGGCGAGACGCTGGGCAAGCTGCAGAAGGCGCGCACCGACACGGAGCGGTTCATCACGGCGGCCGTCAACGTCGCCTTCACCACGCTGGTCGGGATCATCTTCGTCATCATCTATGCCTGGAACGTGCACTGGGCGGTGGCGCCGGTCTTCCTGCTCACCATCCCGCTCCTCTTCTTCGTGAGCTCGACCCTGAGCCGGAAGGTGAAGACGGTGCAGAAGACGATCGTGGCGGAGACGACGGCGCTGGCCGGCGCCACGACGGAGTCGCTCCGGAACATCGAGCTGGTGAAGAGCCTGGGGCTCGCGGAGCAGGAGGTGAACCGCCTCAACGCGACCACCGACCGCATCCTCCAGCTCGAGCTCCGGAAGGTGCGCTACCTCCGGAGCCTCAGCTTCATCCAGGGGACGATCGTCAACTTCCTGCGGACCTCGATCCTCTTCTTCATGCTCTACCTGATCTTCGCGCAGCAGATCACGGTGGGGCAGTTCTTCTCGCTGCTCATCTACTCGTTCTTCATCTTCGGCCCGCTGCAGGAGATGGGGAACGTCATCAACATCTACCGCGAGACCGAGGCCTCGCTCGCGAACTTCCAGGAGGTGCTGGCGCTTCCGCTCACCCCGCGGCCGGCGCATCCGGCCCACGTCGGCGCCCTCCGCACCCTGGCCTTCGACCACGTGAGCTTCACCCATCTGACGGCGACGGCGCCCGCGCTCCGGGACGTGTCGTTCGAGGTGACGCGCGGGCAGACGGCGGCGTTCGTGGGGCCGTCGGGGGCGGGGAAGTCCACGCTGGTCAAGCTCCTGGTGGGGCTCTACCAGCCGGCGCGGGGCCGGATCCTCTACACCGGCCACGCGCAGGACCAGGTGGACCTGGACGAGCTGCGCGAGGACATCGGGCTCGTGACCCAGGACGCGCAGCTCTTCTCGGGCTCGATCCGGGAGAACCTCCTCTTCGTCGAGCCCGCCGCGACCGACGCCGAGTGCCTCGACGTGCTGCACCAGGCGGCGGCGGACAGTCTGCTGGCCCGGGCGGACCGCGGGCTCGACACGGTGATCGGCGAGGGAGGCGTCAAGGTCTCGGGCGGCGAGAAGCAGCGGCTCGCCATCGCGCGGGCGCTGCTCCGGCGACCCCATCTCCTCGTGTTCGACGAGGCCACGTCGGCGCTCGACTCGATCACCGAGGAGGAGGTGGCGCGCACGGTGCGCGAGATCGCGGCGGGACACGACGTGATCACCGTGCTCATCGCGCACCGGCTCTCGACCGTGATGCACGCCGACCGGATCCACGTGCTCGAGCGGGGCGCCATCGTCGAGTCGGGCCGGCATGCGGAGCTGCTGGCGCGCGGCGGGCTCTACGCGGCGATGTGGCGGCAGCAGGTGGGTGAAGGCGAGCGGCGCCGGATCAGCGCGTAGGCCCGATCAGTGCACCGCTTCGGCGGGTGACGTGAGCGCGGACCGGGATTCGGCCTGGCCGCGCTCGATCTTGTAGAACAGATCGGCGCCCAGGGCCTCGCCCCGCTCGGCCTGCAGCGTCCAGTGGCTCGAGATCACGTAGCGCAGCTTGAGCACGCTCACCGGATCGAAGAGCCCGATGCCGTAGCTCACGTAGAGGTTGGGCGTGAGGTAGCGGCCCGCGACGAAGGAGGCCTGCTGCAGGTCGCCCTTCGTCTCGATCCGTGCCTCGTCGAGCCCGACACCCTTGCCCAGCGTCCTGGCCAGCAGGTTCCCGCCGCGAAGGCCGAGCGAGCTCACCGCCTTCGACATGAGACTTCCCTGCGGCCCCGCCCGATCCTCGTTGAGCGGATGGCCGAGGACGATGTACTCGAGCGCACGGTTCTCGGACATCGCCGGCGTCGAGAAGATCGTGACGGCGGGGTTCTTGAGCGTTCCCGCGATCTGCAGCCCGGCCACCACGCTGTCCTCCGCCGTCCGCGTCGCGCGGATGCTGAGCCCGGGATCGTTCACCGGCCCGCCCGCGAAGCGCACCAGGCCGTTGGTGATCGTGAGGTCCTGCCCGTAGGCCTTGTAGCGCCCTTCCTTGATCACGATCGTGCCGGTGCCGAGGGTGGGCCGGCCCGGCGCCTCGGTCACGCTGAGCGCGCCGCCGAGGGACGCGGTGAAGTTGAACCCCTTGAAGGAGACGCTGTCGCCCAGGGTGACGCGGATGTTCGCGGCCACCTGCTGGCGCTGCACGGTGGTTCCGCTCAGGGTGTCGGTGAAGATCACGTCGTCCGACGGCGGCACGGCAAAGACGGGAATCTCGGCCAGCTCGACGTGGGCGAGCGGGAGGGTGACCTGTCCGTTGACCGTGATCACGCTGCCGTCGAGGCCGACGTCGAGGCCGGTGGTGGCGAGGACGTGGGCCTCGTCGGTGTTGATCACCTCGAAGCGCTCGCCGGCGAGGTGGATGCTCGCGGGGTGGGCGGCGGTCGGGAAGACCGGCGAGGTGCCGCGGATCGTGAGCGTGCCCGGGCCCGACGCGACGCTGCCGTCGAGGGTGAAGGTGCCCGACTCGTTGCCGGTGGCGCGGAGGCGGAGATCGTGCAGCAGCACGCCGAGGGCCGGGATGTGCGCCGCGACGTCTTCGGCGGTGATGCCGCCGGTCACCCGCGGATTCCGGACGGTGCCGCCGATTCCGGCGTCGAGGGTCACGCGGCCCGCCAGACTGTCCACCTGCGGCGTGAATGCCTTTGCGAACGAGAGGTCGGCGATGCGGCCGTCGAGGCGGCCCGTGATCGGCTGGGGCGGCAGGGAGTCGCTCACGCGGCGGTAGAGCGGGAGGTCCACGCGGCCGCGAACGGTGGCGAGCCGGGTCGGGCCCTGGTTGAACTGCGCGGCGAGGGAGCCGTGGAGGCCGTCGGGGCCGACGCGTCCCGTGAGTGCCGAGCTGTCCACGGTGATCCGCCGCTCGACGCCGTTCTCGCTGTGTGTGAGCACCAGGTCGACCGGCACGACCTTGAGCTCCGCCGCGAGCGAGCGATCGGGGCCCACGTTCGCGGTGAGGTCGCCGTCGAGGTTGCCGGTGACGGTGCTTCCCTGGATGAGCCGCGCCGTCAGGTTGGCGAGGCGGAGCTTGCCGGTCACGCGAGGCGCGCCGACGGTGCCGGTCGCCGCGACGTTCGCCTCGATCCGGCCCGCGAGGCTGTCCACCCCCGGCGTCAGCACGCGAGCGACGGCGAGGTCTGGGACGGCACCGGTGAACGCGAGGGTCATCGGCTCGTCGTGCAGCCGGTCGTCGAGCGAGCGGTACTCGGGAAGGTCGAGCCGCGCGTCGAACGAGGCGAGCCGCCGCCTGGTGGTGTCGCTCACGCCGAGCGCGAAGATGGCGTGCACGCCGTTGCCGCCCGCGGTCGCGATGAGGCCGCCGCTGTCCACCACGATCCGCTGCGGCAGGAGGTCGAGGGTGTAATCGTAGATCACGCCGCGCGGCACGACGGTGAGCTTTCCCTCGATCGTGCGGTCGGCGTGGAGGGTGGAGCTGGCCGTCACGGTCACGTCGCCGCGGCCGGCGCGCCCCTGCGGCAGCCAGATCACGAACTGCGTGAGCGCGAGCGAGCCGTCCAGCGCGGGTGCCCGAACGGTGCCGCGCGCGGTGAAGTCGACGACCACCCGGCCCCGGAGGCTGTCGGCCGTCGTGAACGGGCGGAGGTAGGTGAGGCTCGGGATCTCCCCCTGGAGCTTCGCCTCGATCGGCTGCCCCGCGAGCGGGCGGCCCAGCCGCGTGTAGCCCGGAAGGGCAAGCGTGCCGTGCACGAGCCCGGCGACGCCGCTGTCGGGCTGATTCGCGTGGAGCGCGAGCGTGGCGTGGATTCCGTCACCGGCAGCGCGCACATCCACCGCCGCCGTATCGAAGGCGATCCGGTGCGAGACGGAGTCTACCGGCTCCTGATAGACGAGAGCCGCATCCGCCGCGGCGGCGTGCAGCGTGCCGGTGAGGCGCCCGCCGGTGGACGTTGCGTCGAGTGATGCCTCGATCGTGCCGGTCAACGAGCGCCCCTCGCCGAGCCGGGCGGCGGGCATCAGCGAATCGATGAGCGCGATCGGGAAGTGCTCGACGGTGGACGCGGCGTGCCAGCCGGCGGGCCCGCGCCAGTTGCCGGAGCCGCAGAGACGCGTGTCACCGAAGCTCGCGGAGCTCACGCAGAGCCGGCCGACGGTTGCCGAGGTGGCGCTCGCGGTGATCGCAGCCGGTGCATCGAGCCGCCAGGCGCCGGCGCGCGGACTCTCGACGGCGAGGGTCCCGATCGTGCCGCTCCAGCGACGGCCGCCGATGCGGCCGGTGGCGGCGAGTCGGGCGTTGGCCGCGGGCGCCGTCACGTCGGCGGTGATGCGGTGCCGGGTCTGGCTCCCGCGGACGCGCAGGACCGCACGCGTGATCGGCTGGGTGCCGGCGCGGGCGCCGTCGCCCCGGAGGTTCACGTCGAGCACGCCGCCCGGTGCCATGTCCACGTCGGCCCGGCCGGTGAGCCGCGTGATGCGGTTCGTGCCGTACGCCAGATTGCGGCCGCTCACGCTGGTCACGACGTGCGGTGTCCGCACCGGGCCGCGGGCGGTGCCGTCGAGGGTGAGCGCGCCGCGGGCCGCGGGCATCGCGGTGGCGAGGTTGCCGACCTCCACGTGATAGCGCGCGTCCACCGCGCTGTCGGCGAGGGTGACGGCCCCGGTCGCGTGGGCGGAGCCCCACGTCACGTCGAGCGCGGGCACCTCATACCGCTTGCCGGTGAAGCGCAGATCGAACGTGCCGCCCAGGCGCTGGCCGCGCAGCGAGCCGCCCAGGCTGTCGACGCCGGCGGTCCCGATGGGGCCGATGCTGTCGATGCGGCCGCGGGTGGCGGCCCACGCCGACACGGCGCCCGGCCAGAGGGTCGAGTCGCGCATCATCCGGCCCGGCTGCAGTCCGAGCGCCGCGACTCTCAGATCCCAGTTCACCTTCGGGTACCAGCCGACGTTCCCCGTCGCCTCGGCGCGGCCGCCCAGCAGCTCGACCGTCGAGCTGTCCAGCGCGATGTGCTCGAGATCGCCCCGGCCGGCGATGCGGAGGGGGACGGCCTCATCGAGTGCCGGCGCCCGCAGCGCGGCGGCGGCCGCGATCCGGTAGTCCTTCGCGCGGCCGGTGACGCGCACGTTGCCGCCCGTCAGGTGGACATTGCCCGGCGCGTCCACCGTGATGTGCTCGGCTCGCACGCTGCCCAGGATCACGTCGAGCGGGAGGCTCGGCTCCTTCGGCGTGGTGGTGTCGCGCGGGGTCGAGTCGGGAAGCACGATGTGCACGCCGTCCACGTAGAGGCGGTCGATGCGCGCCTGGCGGCGGATGAGCCCCGTCGGCGTCCACTCCAGCACCGCGCTGTCGATGGCGGCGGTGAAGAGCGGGTTCTTCACCCGCACGTCGTGCAGCATCAGCGGCCCGCGCAGCCGGCCCGCGATGCGGCCGATGGTGACGCTCCCACCGGTCCGCGAGAGCGCCTTCGCGATGAGCGACCGCGCGACGCTCTCGCTCGAGAGGCCGTACCACAGGAGCACGGCACCGATGAGGATCGGCACCACGATGCCGGCCAGCACGAAGCGAACGATCTTTCTGGCGCGCGGGCTCATATGTCGGGCCCGAGCGAGACGTGGAGCCGGACCGGATGATTCGGGAGACTGAGCGCGAAGGCGCCGTCCACCCGGATGAGCCCCACCGGCGAGATCCAGCGGATGCCGGCACCGGCACCCTGCCTGAGGCCGCTCAGGGTGAAGCGGTCCATCGCGTTCCCGGTGTCGAAGAAGAGCGCGAGCGCGAACCGGCTGATGAAGCGGTAATCGGCCTCAACGCTGCCGGTGACGATCGAGCGGCCGCCGATCACGTTGCCCAGCGAATCCTGATCGCCGAGCGAGAGGTACTGGTAGCCGCGGACGCTCTGGTCGCCCCCGGCGAAGAAGCGCGCGGACGGGGGCAGCTGGCGAAACTCGCTGGTGAGGATGCGGCCGCCCTCGGCGCGCAGGATGAAGCGGAGCTGCGGGCCAAGCGCCTTGATCGCCTTGGCGCTCGCGTGCAGCTGCAGGAACGAGACGTTCGAGAGAATCGACTTCGTGGCGCCCTGCACGTCCAGGCGCGTGCGGATCCCCTTCGTCGGATAGATCCGGCTGTTGGACCGGCTCCGCTCGTAGTTGGCGCCGGCGAGGAGCATCTTGGCGATGCCGCTGTCCACGCCCACGCCGAACGACTCGCGCTGATAGTTGAGGAGGACGGTCTCCCGCCAGCCGAACCGCCGGCGCGCCAGGCGCGGACCGATGAGAAAGGTGCGGCTGGTGCTGATGCCCGCCGGATTGAGGATCGCGTAGCCCGCGAGCAGGGTGAGCACGCCGGTCGGATGCCCGAAGGCCGGGATGTTGTACCGCGTCGAGACGCTCTGCTCGTTGAAGGAGCCGACGATCTCGGCTTCGGCGTAGTGGCCGCGGCGATTGATGCGGCGGAAGGTGGTGGTGAGCCGGCCGCGCGGGCCGTTGTCCGTGGCGAAGCCGAGCCCCGCCTCGTACATCGCCGGCTTCCGGGACGAGAGGTCCACCTCGATCGGCACCTCGAGGCCGATCGCGCGATCGGGATGCGGGATCACCTCGACCATGTTGAAGTAGGGATCCTCCCCCAGGTTCTGCTGCAGCTGGAGCAGCTGCTGCTGCTGGAAGGGACGGCCCCGGCGGAAGGGCACCCGCGTCGCGAGGAAGCTCGAGTCGAGGACACTCTGGTTGAAGGTGACGGGCCCGAAGAGGAACCGCGGGCCGGTGCTGAACCGGACCAGGATATCACCCAGCGACTGACTGCGGTCGATCACGAGCGCGGTGCTGTCGAACGCGGCCTTGAGGTAGCCGCTGTCGGAGGCGGCGGTCAGGACGGCGAGCTTCCACGCCTCGTAGGGCAGGTGGCGCAGAGTGTCGCCCTGGTGGAGCGGAAAGTCGGCGACGGCCTTCCGGAAGATCGGCGCGTCGGCGCCGTCGCCGGTCATCTGGATGTCCACGTTCCGCACCCGGATTGCCGGGCCGGGCGCGATGGTGTAATGCGCAATCCAGGTGGCGCCCTGCTGCCGGAGCGTCCCGACGACCACGGGCCGGTAGAAGCCGAACGGCTCGAGCGCCGTCGCGATCTCACCCTCGGCGCGGCGATCGAGCTGGCGGAGCCGGGCCAGCGTGAGCGCCGGTTCGCCCTCGGCCCGCACGAGGCTCATCACGGCGCGCACGTTCCGCTCCTCGGCGCCGGTGATTCCCTCGATCTCGACCTTCACCTTCACCGTGTCGGACTGCGCGGCGAGGCGACCGGCGCCCGTCAGTGCGAGCGCGCCGGCGAGTGCGAGACGGCGAACCGGGAGGAGGCGGAAGGGGAGGGAACGGCAGGACAATCAGCGCCCCGGCAGTGAAGGGTTGCGGTCCCTCACAGTGTAGCTGCCGGCTCACCCTCGACGCATTATCATTGCTCACAGTGGCGATGTGATATGTGTCGGCTCCGCACCCGGTTGCCCATGGTCCGCTTCCCCTCATGCCTCTCCTGCCGGCTCGCGCGTGCCGTGCCCCTGGCGCTCGCGCTCTCGGTCCTGCCCCTCGCGCTCGGCGCGCAGCAGGCGGCGCACCCCTGTCCCCGCGGGCCCGCCGACGACGAGGCCACGCTCGTGAGCGTGGTGCTCCCGGGAGCGGCTGTGCCGATCCGCCGGGCGGTGGACTCGACGCTCGCGGATCTCCACTATCGCGTGAGCGCGGGCGAGAGCTCGCTCGACCAGTGGGTGACGGAGGCGAGGTTCGGCTGGCCCGAGGGGAGCGAGCAGGCGGGCAGGGCGGACGCACCGGATCCCGGCGTGCAGGTGATCGTGGATCTTTCGGCGGACACGGCGGGGACGATCGTGCGGGTGGCGGCGAGCGCCGTCTGCCTGACGGGGACGATGGCGGAGAGCCGGCGCCCCGGCAGCCCCGAGTCGGCGATCGAGACGGTGAGCGCGGTGCAGGTGGCGAGCGAGATCCGGCGGCGGGTGACGGCACAAAACGAAGCGGCCGGCGCGCATTGAAGCGCGCCGGCCGCCCTGGCATAACTGCCTGATCGTCAGCTGAGCTTGACGACGTTCTCCGCGGCCGGGCCCTTCTGGCCCTGCACCATGTCGAACTCGACCCGCTCACCCTCGGCCAGCGACTTGAAGCCGTCGGCCTGAATGGCGGAGTGATGCACGAAGCAGTCCTTCTGGCCGCCTTCGGGGGTGATGAAACCGAACCCCTTGGCGTCGTTGAACCACTTCACAGTCCCGTTCGTACGCATTCCGTACTCCGTGTGATTTGTAATCGGGGTCCGGTCACGCCGTACGAACCGACTACGTGTTGTTCGTGGGTGATGCCCCACGCGGCAGCGAGGACCTACAAAAAGGGCCGGCACCAAGGCCGGCCCCACGGTCTTCGAACCGGGAAGATACCCCGGATGCGTCCTGTGCGCAACCGCTCCGGTGCGACTAGATTCCATGATGCATCCGTCCGCCTGCATCCGACCGGAGTGAATCCGATGATCCGATACCATATCGAGCAGCGCCACCTCGTGCACCGGGGCCGCACCTTCCACTTCGTTTCCTACGACGGCCAGCCGGCGCACACCGGCCGCAACCAGCCGGCCACCGAGCCGACGTGGTATCTCATGACCGAGGGGAAGCGCCACGAGGTAATGCCGCACCAGCCGGGCGAGCCGGCGGAAGCGGTGGACCTGGCACTCCTCGCCTGGCTGGACGAGCACGCCTTCGGCGGGACCGAGCCGGTGCGCATCGCGCCGCACAACAGCCGCCGGAGCCGCGAAGTCCGGAACTGACCCTGACCGTCTGGACCATCGGGCACTCCACGCGCCCGACGGACGAATTCCTGGAGCTGCTGGACGAGTTCGGGATCGAGGCGATCGCCGATGTCCGCCGCCATCCCGGCTCCCGCCACCAACCACAGTACGCGCGCGATGCACTCTGCCGGACGCTCGAGGCGTCCGGCCGGTGCTACCGCTGGCTGCCGCTCCTGGGCGGCCGGCGGCGCCCGCTGCCCGATTCGCCCAACACGGGATGGCGCTCCGCCGCCTTCCGCGGCTATGCCGACTATCTCGCGACCGAGCCCTTCGCCGAGGGGCTCTTCGAGCTGACGATGATGGCGGGCGGACTGCGCACCGCGGTCATGTGCGCCGAGGCGGTATGGTGGCGCTGTCACCGCTCGCTCATCGCCGACGTACTGCTCGTGTCGGGCGTCGAGGTGACGCACATCCTCGGCCCCGGCAGCGCGGCGCCGCATCCGTACACGCCGCCGGCGCGCGTCACGGGCGGACGATTGACGTACCCATAGCCCAACGCCGCTCCCTCGACCTTCCACGCGAGGTGACAGGATGCCGCGCTACCCGAAGTACCAGCCAGATAGCCTGCAGATCATCCGCACCACCGAGCGCCCCGCCACCTGGAGCTTCACACGCGAGCCGGTGAGCGGGACGGAGTTCACCTACGCCGTGGTGGACGGGAACTTCCGGAGCCGGAACGTCTGGGAGTTCACGGTCCGCGTGCCCGAGGGACGCGACGAGCGGGTCGAGGTGCGGCCGCGGCTCACGCCGAGCCTTGCGGCGTGGGCCGGGCTCGAGCGGCGGTCGCTCACCTTCACGCGCGCGCGGAAGTCCGCCTACCGCGGCTGGCTCTACGGCCAGGTCGCGCTGGCCGATCCCACCGGCGAGCGCACCAAGGACGTGGTGCGGATCGGCCAGCGCGCGTCGCTCCCGCCCTGGTTCGCGACCTTCGAGTCGCGGCTCCGCCGGAAGGAGACGGTGCGTGCCACGCGCGCCAACGACGCCGACGAGCTGGTCGCCCTCGTGCGGCCCGATGAGCATGAGCGCATGATCGCGCTCTTCTTCGCCACCAAGGTCTGGATCCTCAAGGAGTCGGTCGTCCTGCCGGCCTGAGCCGGCGCACACTCACGTTACCGGAGGCGGCATGTCGCGAATGAACGGCGGCAGGATCCTGGTGGGCGGGCTCGCGGCGGGCGTGGTGATGAATGTGATCGACGCCGTGGCCAACGGCGTGCTGCTGGGCGATCGCTGGAAGGTGGAATCCGATGCGCTCGATCCCACGCTCATGACCCGCGCGGCCACCTCATCCACCGTCGGCTGGATCGTGGTGGATTTCCTGCTCGGCATCCTCATCGTGTGGCTCTACGCCGCGATCCGCCCGCGCTTCGGCGCCGGCCCCACCACCGCCGCGCGGGCGGGGCTCGCGACGTGGCTCATCGCCCACCTCGCCTACTTCTCCTACATCTTCATGGGCTTCTACTCGGCCGGGCTCATCATCGCGAGTGCCGGGGCCGGGCTGGTGGCGGCGATGGCCGGCGCGTACGTGGGCGGCAAGCTCTACCAGGAAGGCGCGCGTGTCTGACCGGCGCGGCTTCCTCAAGGCGGCGGGCGGCACGCTGGGTGCCGCCCTCATCGCGGGGCGCGAGTCGCTCGCCGCGGAGCCGGTTGCCGCCGGGTCGAAGCCCGCGCCGCTCACCATCCTGTTCCAGGGCGACTCGATCACCGACAACGGCCGGAACCGCACCGCTGCCGAGCCCAACGGCACGGCCCAGCTCGGCGGCGGGTATCCCTACCTCGTGGCGGCCGAGGCGCTCGCGGCGGAGCCGGCGCGCGGGCTCCGCTTCTTCAATCGCGGCATCAGCGGCCACAAGGTGCCGGACCTCGCCGCGCGGTGGAACACCGACACCATCGCACTCAAACCCGACGTGCTGAGCATCCTGGTGGGCGTCAACGACTTCTGGCACAAGCTGCTGAACGGCTACAAGGGAACGGTGGAGGACTACGAGAAGGGGTACGGCGACCTGCTCGCCGCCACCCGCGCGGCGCTCCCGGCCACGCGGATCATCGTGCTGGAGCCGTTCACGCTCCGGACGGGCTCGGTGGACGGGCGCTGGTTCCCGGAGTTCGATGCCCGCCGGGCGGCGGCGGCCCGGGTGGCAAAGGCCGCCGGCGCTCGGTTCGTCCCGCTGCAGTCCATCTTCGACCGCATCACGCGCAACACGCCG
>JAICUF010000175.1 GCA_025935995.1 Gemmatimonadales bacterium | reverse complement strand
GGCTCGTGGCGATCGACAGCGTGGCGACGCGGGAGCCGTTGGCGGTGCTCCGCACTTCGGGGTCGGCGCCCAGGTTGCCGATCAGGGTGACCTTGTTCAGGCTGCGGCTCACAGGTACCTCCGGGGTTCTCGGGTCATGAATATCATGGACCCGCGCAGAATATAGACCGCGCAAATCCTCGCTTCAACCAAAATGCCGCCCGCATCACCGTTTCAGCCGGCAGTCAGCTCGCGACGGAGCACGAGCGCATCCTCGCGCGGGCTCCGGTAGTACGCGGCCCGCTGGCCCACGGGCCGGAAGCCGGCCCGGCGATAGAGCGCCTGCGCGGCGAGGTTCGAGGCACGGACCTCGAGAAAGACCTCCTCCACGCGCCGCGCGGCCAGCGTCGCGAGCCCGGCCTGCAGGAGCCGCCAGGCGATCCCGCCGCGACGCGCCTCCGGGGCCACCGCGAGGTTCAGGATCTCCCCGGTCCCCGCGGCTTCCCGCGCGATGAGGTAGCCGGCGACGCCGGCGTCCGTTTCGGCGACCAGTCCAAAGCTCCAGGCGGCGTCCACCGAATCGCGAAAGCTCGCCTCGCTCCACGGGTCACTGAAGCAGCGCTGCTCCAGCGCCGAGAGCGCCGCCACGTCAGCCGGGCGCGCCGGCCGGATCCGGCAGTCGGTGTCCATGCTCGCGCTCCCACTTGGCCTGTGCTTCGGCGGGACGACCATAGACCGGCTCCCAGGACTGAACGTGATCCACCAGCACGGTGCCTCCCTCGCGGCCCAGCAGCTCGAGCAGCCACCGCGCGCTCGCCGGCTCGTCGCCGATCACGCGTGCGCCGAGCCGGCCGGCCAGTCCGGGGAGCGCGTCGGCCCGGATCACCCGCGGCACGAGCAGCGCCTCCACCCGAGCCGAGAAAAGGCGCCAGGCGCCGGCGTAGAGGTCGCCACGGAGCGCATCAGCCGTGGCCATCACCGCGGAGCCCGAAGGAGCCGACTGCACTGCGGCCGAGGCGCGCGCCAGCAGCGACGGTGCCGTTCTGAGCGGGACCCCGCGGGCGTCGACCAGCGCCTTTGCGAAGGCCGCCGACACTCTGAGCCCGGTGAAGCTTCCCGGCCCGTCGGCCACGATGACGCCCTCGACGTCCCGAAGCCCGAGGCCCCGGCGGGCGAGCACCCGCTCCACCATCGGGATGAGCGCGCGCGCGTGCTGACGCGCTCCGTCGAGCGTCTCTTCCACCGCATTCGCGGCGGAGGTGCCGGCGGCGACGGAGGCGCGGGCCGTCGCGGTGTCGATCGCGAGCCAGGTCATTCCACCTCGAGCCCCCGGCGCGACGGATCGTCGAGGTGCGAAAGGCGGAAGCGCGTCGTCGGTGCCGGCACCCAGGCGCCCGCACGCTCCGGCCATTCGATCAGCAGCGCATCCCCGTCGCGGAGCAGCGTCTCCCAGTCGAGATCGGCAGCCTCGTCCTCGCGCTTCAGCCGATAACAGTCGAGATGGTACACCGGCCCGCGCCGTCCGTCATAGTGGTGGACCAGCGCATAGGTCGGGCTGGTTGCCGGTGCCCGGACGCCAAGCCCGCGCGCGATGGCCTGCACCAGCGTCGTCTTGCCGGCGCCGAGCTCTCCCTGGAAAAGGAGAACCGAGCGGGGCGGCAGGGAGCGACCCAGCCGCTCGCCCTCTTCGACCAGCTCCTGCTCGGTGAGCTCGCGCATCCCCGGAGCCGGCGTCAGGCGCGCCGGCGGAGCCGCCCGCCGCGCTCCACGTCGGGCGCCGACGCCGCCTTGAGCTCGTTCAGCTGATCGCGGAGCAGCGCCGCCGTTTCGAACTCGAGATTGGCGGCCGCTTCGCGCATCTGCCGCTCCAGCTTCTGAACCAGCGCGGCCCGGCGCGCGGGATCGCTGAGGTCGACGCGCTTTTCGGCGCGAGGCTCGGGCTTCTCGGTGCGCGCGTCCGCCACGTGGGTCGAGAGCCGCACCTGCTCGAGCGACTTCACGATCGACATCGGCGTGATCCAGTGCTCCTCGTTCCACGCCTTCTGGATGCTCCGGCGCCGGTCCATCTCCTCGACGGCCCGCTGCATCGAACCGGTGACCCGGTCGGCGTACATGATGGCCCGGCCGTTCACATGCCGCGCCGCGCGCCCGATCGTCTGCACCAGCGAGCGGTCGGAGCGGAGGAACCCCTCCTGATCGGCGTCGAGGATCGCGACGAGCGAGACCTCCGGGAGGTCGAGGCCCTCGCGCAGGAGATTGATGCCGACCAGCACGTCGAAGTCGCCGAGGCGGAGCCCGCGCAGGATCTCCATCCGCTCGATCGCGTCGATGTCGGAGTGGAGGTAGCGCACCCGCACCCCCGCCTGCTGGAGGTAGTCGGTCAGGTCTTCCGCCATCCGCTTGGTGAGCGTGGTGACGAGCACGCGCTCCTGGCGCGCCTCGCGGAGCCGGATCTCGTTGAGGAGGTCGTCGACCTGCCCGCGGACCGGCCGCACTTCCACCTCGGGATCGACCAGCCCGGTGGGGCGGATGATCTGCTCCACCACCGCCCCGCCCGACAGGCCCAGCTCGAAGTCGCCCGGCGTGGCGGACACGTTGATCAGCTGGGGCACGAGCGCCATGAACTCGTCGAACTGAAGCGGCCGGTTGTCGAGCGCCGACGGCAGGCGGAAGCCGTACTCCACCAGCGTGAGCTTCCGCGCGCGGTCGCCGTTGAACATTCCGCCGATCTGCGGCAGCGTCACGTGCGATTCGTCGGCCACGACGAGGAAGTCGGCCGGGAAGTAGTCGAAGAGGCACGCGGGGCGCTCGCCGGGAAGGCGTCCGGTCAGGTGGCGCGAGTAGTTCTCGATCCCGGCGCAGGTGCCGACCTCGAGCAGCATCTCGAGGTCGAAGCTGGTCCGCGACTCGAGCCGCTGCGCCTCCAGCAGCTTGCCGGCGCTCCGGAGCTCGGTGAGCCGCTCCGCCAGCTCGGCCTTGATGGCGACGACGGCGCGCTCGATCGTCGGCCGCTCGGTGACGAAGTGCTTGGCGGGGAAGATGGCGCACTGGTCGAGGACGCTGATGGTCTCGCCGGTGAGCGGGTGGATCTTGCTGATCCGCTCGACCTGGTCCCCCCAGAGCTCGATCCGGATCGCCTGCTCGGCGTAGGCAGGGAAGATCTCGATCGAATCGCCGCGCACCCGGAAGCTGCCCTGCTCGAAGGCGGTGTCGTTCCGGCCGTACTGGATGCGCACGAGATCGGAGAGAATGGCGTCGCGCCCGCGCTCCTCGCCGGTCTGCACCTGCACCATGAGCTTCCGGTACTCGACCGGGTCGCCCAGGCCGTAGATCGCGCTCACCGTCGCGACGATCACGACGTCCTCGCGCTCCACCAGGCTGGTGGTGGCGCGGAGGCGGAGGCTCTCGATGTCCTGGTTGATCGACGCGTCCTTCTCGATGTACACGTCG
>JAICUF010000078.1 GCA_025935995.1 Gemmatimonadales bacterium | reverse complement strand
GCTACTGGCTGATGACGTGAACGCCCGGCGGCACCGCGAAGACGAAGGTGCTGTCGGGCACGTTCGCATCGGGCCGCAGGCGGCTGAGGGTGATCGTGCGGGTTCCGCCCATGCGCTCGGTGATCTCGAGGCGTCGCGGCAACGCGTCGTCACGGTCGAGCCAGACGATGGCCCGGCTGAAGGGGAGATCGGGAATCGTCGGCACCAGCTGCACGACGTCCACCGCGCGTCCATTCAGCCGGTCGGACCGGAGATACTGCATCTGGTAGCGGTCGGCCGGCCGGTCGAGGATCCACGACAGCACATTGAAGCCGTAGACCGGGCCGCCGCTCGGCAGCGCGAGGCGCAGGACCTGACCCGGTGTGGTGCTCGGCGTGTAGACCCACACGTGCTCGCCGTCGATGATGATGCGGTCCTCGGGCGGCGACGAAAAGCGCATCGCCAGCTTCGACTGCCCGGCCTGCACCAGCGTGCCGCGGCTCGTCATCGCGGTGTCGATGAGGGGATCGTCGATCCGCTGCTCGAAATCGGCGCGCAGGGACGAGAGCGCCTGATAGGCGCGGGCCGAGCGGCCGACGATCGCCGCCGCGTCCTGGCCGCGCGCGGCGACGGGGGCCAGGACGGCGAGCGCGAGAATCGCGAGGCGGGTCACGCCTGCACCCCGGCGGGCTCGGCGAGCGGCCGCCCGAGGGCCGCGCCGACCGCGCGAAGCTCGTGCATCAGCGAAGTGAAGGCGCCCAGGTCGAGGCTCTGCGCGCCGTCGGACAGCGCGTGCTCCGGTTCGGGGTGCACTTCGATGAGCAGGCCGTCCGCGCCGGCGGCGAGCGCCGCGAGCGACATCGGCGCGATCAGCTCGCGCCGGCCCGTCCCGTGGCTCGGATCGGCGAGGATCGGAAGGTGCGACAGGCGGTGCACCAGCGGGATGGCGCCGAGGTCGAGCAGATTGCGCGTCGCGCCGTCGAAACCGCGGATGCCGCGCTCGCAGAGGATCACGTCGGGGTTTCCTTCCGTCAGGATGTATTCCGCGGCCAGCAGCAGCTCGTCGATCGTCGCGCCGGCGTGCCGCTTGAGCAGGACGGGCCGGCCCGCGCGGCCGGCGGCCCGGAGGAGACTGTAGTTCTGCATGTTGCGGGCGCCGATCTGGACGACGTCGGCGACCTCGGCCACCGCGCCCAGGGTCTCGACATCCACGGCCTCGGTGACGATCGGCAGCCCAGTCTCCGCACGGGCCCGCGCCAGGAGCCGCAGCCCCTCGGTGCCGAGCCCCTGAAAGGAGTAGGGCGAGCTCCGGGGCTTGAAGGAGCCGCCCCGGAGGGCCGCGGCGCCCGCGTCGCGGACGGCGGTCGCGGCGCGGATGATCTGCCGCTCGTCCTCGACGGCGCAGGGGCCGGCGATGATGAGCGGCGCGCCTCCTCCCACCGTGATGCCTCCCGGCAGATGCACCACCGTCGCGGCCGGATGCTGTTCCCGGGCCGAGCGCCGCCAGCCCCGGGTGACCGGCAGCAGCTCGCGCACTCCCGGAAGGCTTCCGAGCCGCGACGGATCGATCGGCCGATCGTTGCCGCGGACGGCGATCACGGTCCGCTCGGCGCCGGCTATCGGTACGGCGTCGAGTCCCATGGCGCCGACCGCGGCTATCACGCCGGTGATCTCCGCCTCCAGCGCGTCCTGTCGCATGACGATGAGCATCAGACGTGCTCGCGCTCGCCCAGGCGCACGCCGACGATCGTCGAGACGCCGGGCTCCTGCATGGTGACGCCGTACACGGCGTCGGCCGACTGCATCGTGCGCGGGTTGTGGGTGATGACGAGGAACTGCGTCGTCGCCTTGAACTCTTCGAGCAGCCGGGTGAACCGTCCGACGTTCGCGTCGTCGAGCGGCGCATCGACCTCGTCCATCAGGCAGAACGGGCTCGGCTTCGTGAGGTAGATGCTGAAGAGCAGCGATACGGCGACCAGGGTGCGCTCGCCGGAGGAGAGGAGATGGATCCGCTGCGTGCGCTTGCCGCGCGGCGCGGCATGGATCTCGATCTCGCTCTCGAGCGGATCCTCGGCATTGGCCAGCCGGAGATCGCACTCGCCGCCGCCGAACAGGGTGGTGAAGACGCGGGTGAAATTCGCCTGGACCGCGTTGAAGGTTTCGACGAAGAGCTGGCGGGCGGTGCCGTCGATCTCCCGGATCGCCTGGATGAGCGACTGGCGCGCGCCGACGAGGTCGTCGCGCTGGGCAATGAGGAAATCGAGCCGCTTGCTCTCCTCGGCGTGCTCCTCGACCGCGAGCGGATTGACCGGGCCGATCGCCTCGAGCGCGCCGACGATCCGCGCCGATTCGGACTCGAGGGTCTCCAGGTCGAGATCGAGGAGCGCCAGCCCGTCGAAGAGACTCTCGATCGGACGGCGCCACTCCGCCTCGACGCGCTCGGTAATGCTGCGGCGCGCGCCGGCCGCCTCGGTGAGCTCGATCTGCAGCTGGTGACTCTCGTTCCCGAGCGCATCGAGGTCGCGGCGCGTGTCGGCGAGCGCCCGCTCGACCGCACCCAGCGCAGCGTCCGCGCCGGCCAGCGCGCTCTCCGCCGCCTGCGCCGCTGACTCGAGGCCGGCCAGTGCCGCGCCCCGCTCGGCGCGGGCGTCGGTCCACGCGGCGCGCTGCGCTTCGAGTGCCGCCGTATCGGCGTCGAGCTGGTCGAGCTCGCCGGCCAGCGCCGTGGCGGCGGCGGCCGCATCGGCACGGGTCCGTGCGGCGCGCTCCAGCCGCTCGGTCGCGGCCCGGAGGCGGGCGGCCACGTGCGCTTCCTGCACCTGCCAGTGCACCCGGGCCTCGCGGGCCGACTCCTGGCCGCCCTCCAGCGCGGCGAGCTCCGCACGCGCGCTGCCGAGCTGCTCCTCGGTCCGTGCCCGGGTGACCTCGACTTCCACCGTCGCCGCATCGATCTCGACGAGCCGCGCCTCCGAGCGTGCCAGGCGCTCGGACAGCCGCCCGAGCTGCGCCTCGGAGTCCGCCAGTTCGCGGCCGAGGTTGCCGAGGACGCGGAGCGCGTCCTCGCGCGCGGCGACCGCCTGGCGCTCCTCCTCGCGTGCGCGGTCGGCCGTGCCGGCCGCGACCGCCAGCGCGGCCTCGGCGGCGGCCAGCCGCTCGACGGTCGCGCCGAGGGAGGCATCGGCGGCGGCGAGCGCGGCGGCCTGTCCCGCCACATCCTGCTCCAGGCTGGCGAGCTCGGCCCGGCGGCGCAGCGGCCCGGATGGCGCGGCGGAGCCCGAGAGGAAGATCGCGCCGCTCGCCCGGCGGAGGACGCGGCCGGCGTCGTCCATCACCCGTGACCCCGCGAGCGCGGCGTGGACCCACGCGGTCGCGGGTGGCGCGACCTGCAGTCGCTCGTCGAGCGGCTGGCCGTCGGCATGCACGACCGGCCCCGGCTCGAGCGGGAGCAGCACGAGCGCGCCCGGCTGCTGCTCCGCGTGCCACGCCCGGACGGCCGCCGCGGTGTCCTCGTCACGCACCAGCACCGCATGCATCCACTCGCCGAGCAGTCGCTCGGCGAGCTCGGCGTCGGCGCGATCGGTGCTCACGAAGTCGCTCAAGGGCCCGAGCACCGCGTCGCCGAACCGCTCACGCGCGGCGAGCAGCGCCGCGGCGCCCGGCGCGAGCCCGACGCGATCGCGCTCCAGGCCCTCGAGGGCGTGCCGGCGCGCGGTGAGCTGCGCGAGCGACTCCTCGGCCTTCCGCCGTGCGGCGCGGTCGGCCGCCTCGTGCTCGCGGGTCTCCGCCACGCGGTGACGCGCCTGTTCGGTGTCGTCGGCCGCGCGCCGGGCCTCGTAGGCGTGGAAGCCGGCACGCTCCACCAGCTGGTCGCGGTGCCGCTCCGCGTCCGCGAGCTCGGCGAGGAGCGTCGCGCGGTGCGCGCCGGCCTGCGCCGCACGCTCGCGGAGCGAGCTCAGCTCGCCCTCCAGCGCCGCCCGCTCTCCTTCCAGCGCGCGAAGCCGCTGCAGCCCGTCATGCAGCTCCTGCTCGCGGGCACGGACGCCCTCCCGCGCCTGCGCGACGCGGGCGCGGCCCTCATCCTCCTCCGCGGCCCGCGCCCTCAGCTCGCCCTGGATCCGCGAATGCTCCGCCTCGGCGTCGGCCCGTTCGCCGGCGGCGGCGGTCTCCTCGAGGGCGGCCTGCGCCGCCCGAGCCTCCATGAGGGAGCGCTCCTCCGCGGCGCGAAGCCGGCGGCTGCCCGCATTCGCCAGCCGTTCGCTCGCGAGGGCGAGGTCACCCTCCAGGCGGCCAAGCTCCACGCGGATGGACCCGAGCTGCCGGGCGAGCTCGGTACGTTCCGCCTCCGCGGCGGCGCGGGCCGCCGCCGCGGCCTCCCGATCGCGCTCACGCGCTCCGAGGCGCGTGCGCGCCGCGGGGAGGATCTCGCTCAGCTCCGCGTAGCGCGCTTCCATGCCGGCCGCCTGATCGGCGAGGCGGTCGAGCAGGCGGCGCGCGAGCGTGATCTGCACCGCAAACTTCTCCTCGGTCAGCTTCACATGGCGCTCGGCCTTGCCCCGCTGCCGCGCCAGGCTCCGGATCTGCGACTGCACCTCGGCGATGAGGTCCTCGACGCGCTGGAGATCCTGCGCCGTCTCCTCCAGCCGGCGCTCGGTGCTGTGCTTGCGGTCGCGGTAGAGTCCGATGCCGGCGGCCTCCTCGAACAGCGACCGCCGCTCGTCGGCGCGATCGGACAGCAGGAGGTCGATCATCTTCGCCTCGATCACCACCCCGGCATCGCTGCCGAGTCCGGTGCCGCGGAGGAGATCCTGGATGTCGCGCAGGCGGACGGGGGAGCCGTTCAGCAGGTAGTCGCTCTGGCCCGAGCGCGAGAGCCGGCGCGTGATCACCACCTCGCGGTAGGCGATGGGCAGCTCCCCGTCGGCGTTGTCGAGATAGAGCGAGACTTCGGTCACGTTCACCGGCCGCCGGCCGGTCGAGCCCTGGAAGATCACGTCCTCCATCTTCCCGCCCCGGAGGAGCCGCGCGGACTGCT
Source organism: Gemmatimonadales bacterium (assembly GCA_025935995.1). Lineage (GTDB taxonomy): Bacteria > Gemmatimonadota > Gemmatimonadetes > Gemmatimonadales > GWC2-71-9 > JAICUF01. Next base: position 7,229 of record JAICUF010000078.1, on the reverse strand, counting down.
CGCCCAGGACCCAGCGCACCGAATCGGAGACGTTCGACTTGCCGCACCCGTTCGGCCCCACGATCGCGGTGACGCCTTCCTCGAAGGTGAGGGCCACCGTGTCGGCGAACGACTTGAAGCCGGAGAGCTCCAGGCGGGTCAGCTTCATGGCGCGGTCCTGGAAAGACGGGAGATGGTCACTGGCCCGAGTCGCCGCGGGCGGTGATCACGAACGACGGCATGCCGAGGCGACGGCTGGTCTCTTCGGCCGCCTCGCGCGTGGTGAACGGGCCGAGCACGACGCGGTAGGTCTCATCCGTTCCGCCCGGCTTGAGCACCGACGGCGCGAGCCCCGCCGCGCGCAGGCGGGCCGCGAGGTCGTTGGCCCACGTCGGGTTGCGCGAGCTGCTGACCTGAAGGTAGAGCACCGGCGCCTGCACGCTCGCGGTCGCGCCGGTGTCGGCCGCCGCGGGCGTGCTGTCGGCGCGCGCGACCCTCGGCGGGGCCGCCACCTGTGCCGTGTCGGCGGTCGCATCCGGCGTTTCCGAGGCCGCCGGCGCCCAGCTCACGGGAACCCACAGATCCGTGGCGCCGCCCTTCACGCGGCCGACCTCGGCGAGCGCGGGGGAGGCAAGGTCGAGCGCCACGACGTCGCGTTCGCGCCGCGCGATGAGCGTGCGCGGCGCCGCGATCGCCGGCAGGTCGCGGGCCCACGCCGTGCGCAGCGTGGCCACGACGCGCTCGGCGTCGAGATCGATCACCCACACGCTGTCCGCACCGGCGGCGCGCGCGAGCAGCCAGTTGCCGAAGAAGTCGATCCGGAGGTCCGCCGCGGTCGCGGGGAGGTGGATACGGTTGAGGACCGAGTGGCCGAAGCGGTCGATGACGAGCACCTCGCCGGCGGCGCTCGCGGCATAGAGCCGATGGCCCGAGGGCGAGAACACCAGGGCGCGCGCCTTTGCCGAGCTGCCGATGGTCACGGACTGCCGGCGGGCCTGCGGATCCATGAGCACGACGCCGCTGTCGGTGCCGACGGCGAGGAGATCGCCCCAGAAGGTTACCGCCACCGGCCCGCGCGGAATCGCCACGTGGCGGGATGCGTCGGTCCCCGCGACCGCGATGCGCCCCTCTTCGATCGCCAGCGCCGTTCCGCCGGCCCCGGCGAACACGCCCACCGGCATGGCCGCCAGGCGCCCGGGGAACCGTGCCGTCGTCCGCCGCGAGATCTGCATGACCGACCGGCCGGAATCCACGGCGTAGACCGCGCCGTCGGGTCCGATCCCGGCCGCCCGGATCTGCGGGGCCAGGGTGCGGACCTTCCGTTCGTCGAGGTCGAGGGTGAGGAGATTGTGCTTCCGGTCCGTGACCACGATCTGATGGCGCTCGTAGTCCGCGCCGACGAGCGTGTCGATCGCGGGCATCGTCTCGCTCCGCCATTCCTGGCGCTCGAGGCCGGGCACGCTGTACGACTCCGCATGGCCGCCTCCCCGGAGCAGGCGGACAGCGCTCGCGGGTGGCGGCGTTCGGGCCGCCGGGGCATCGGCGAGAGGGGCGGAGGGCTTGTCAGAGGAGCGGCCGCAGGCCGCGACGACGGCCAGGCACGCCCCGACGAGAACACGTCGGTGAGTCACGCCTGCAAAGATAGGGGAGGGGAAGGGCCGTAACCAGTTCCGAGCGAACGGTTACGGCCCCCACTTCATGCGGCGCTAGAACGTCGGTCCGAAGCTCACCGCCCAGAGTCCGCCGACGCCCGGCCGGTGGAGCGGCCGGGAGTAGTCCACCCGCAGGATAACGAAGCCGAGGACGTTGATGCGGAGCGAGGCTCCCACGGTCTGCAGCGGCGCGCGGAAGGCGGGATCGTTCTCCTGGCCCGGCGCGTAGCTCCAGACCAGCTTCGTGCCGACGTCGCGGACCACGCCGACGTCATAGAAGAGCGCGCCCTCGACGGGCGGGAAGCCGCTGGGCACGACGCCGAGCTTCGCATTGATGAGCGGGAAACGAAGCTCCGCGCTCGCAAGACCGATCTGGGTGCCGACGAGGCGGTCGAGGTTCGAGCAGCCCGTCACCGAGCCCGTCACCGGCTGGCTGGCGCACTCGTTCCGCTCGTAGGAGCCGGAGGTCTGTCCGCGGATGAGCTCGGTGTTGCCGCCGAAGATCGGGAACTGCGCCGCATCGCGGCCGCTCCGCCCGAAGAAGAGTGCCCGGGTGGCCAGCGTGAAGGGCCCGACGAGCTTGTCGTAGCGGCGGTAATCGGCGGTGAGCTGGGTGTAGCGCCAGTCGCCGACGCTCTGGGCGACTTCGAAGCGATAGCGGCGGCCGTAGAAGGGGCCGACGTAGCCGAAGAGGGTATTGTCGAAGACGAGCGCGAGCGATGGCTGAACGTAATTGATGCCGGGGCGCCCGTTCGTGACCAGAACCGGGTTGCTCGTCGCGACGCCGAACGTCGCGTCGTACGGCTCCTGGATCTCGAGGTCGGCGTCGCTCACATTGGCGTAGGCCATCGACGCCTCCAGCCGCTGAAAGCGGCTGAAGGGATGCGACGCCATGGCGAAGGCCGAGCGCACGATGATGCGCCGGATGTGCGTGACGAAGGTGTTCTCGTTCTCGCCGGTGCCGACCCGGTCCTCATACGACTCGAAGAAGAAGTAGGGCTGCTGCTGGACTCCGAAGGTGTAGTTCGTGCGATGCGCCAGATTGGTGTACGCCGCGAGGACCTGCGATTCGAGCAGCCGCCCGTTCACGTAGCCGGCGAACAGGAGCTGCTGGTTGCCGAGCATGTCGCTCAGCTGCACGGCGCTCCCGCCGAAGAAGCCGTTGCCGAAATTGTCGCGCTGATAGCCGATCGACGGCCGCGCGACGTAGTCGGGGGTGAAGTGGGTGGTATACCGCTTGTGGGTGAACTCGCTCGTATCCGGCAGCGCGAAGTTGGCCGAGTCGAGCAGGGCCACTACCGACACCGGCGCCGGCACCCGAGAGCTGTCTCCGGCCGCGGCCAGCTCGCTCGCCGAGCGGAAACCGCGCGGCGTGCGGTAGATCGATCCGCCTTCTCCGACCTGCGGGGTCGACGGCTGCGCGGCCGGCGCGGTCGGCGCCGGCTCGGCGGTGGGCGCCGGCCGGGCGCTGATGCTCGCCACTGCCGTGGCGCTGTCGCGCGGGACCGGCTGGTACGGCTGCCGGCGCCGGCTCCGGGGGTTGTCGAACGAGTAGACGTCGTACTTGCCGTCCTCGTAATAGACGAAGGCGAGCCGGTCGGCGGCATGCGCCCACGACAGCACGGGCGAGATCGGCGTGATTCCCTGTACGCCGGTGTAGAAATCGCTGATCTGATAGACCTCGTCGCTGCCCAGATCGTAGAGGAAGATGTTGCTCACGCCGGTCCGGTCGGACACGAAGGCGAGCGACTTGCCGTCCGGGGCCCACTGCACGCTGACGTTGTTGCCGTCTTCCATGTGCGGCAGGACGCGGATGGTACCCGTGTCGAGATCGTAGGTCGCGATCCGGATGTTGCCGAAGTCGAGGAGGTTGAAGTCGGTCTTCGGGCCGCGATCCGTGGCGAAGGCGATGGTCTTCCCGTCGGGGGACCAGACCGGGTCGAGATCCGCGTACTTGTCGTTCGTGAGGCGGCGGAGATTCTTTCCGTCGGCGTCGACGACGAAGAGGTCCGAGATCCCGCCGTCGTAGCCGGTGAAGACCAGCTTTCTGCCGTCGGGACTCCACGACGGCGTGGTCACGCCGTTCAGGTCCACCCGGATGCGACCGACCTGCCGGTTCCGCTTCACGTCGATGATGATGATCTCGTCGCGCGGCCCGCGCTTCCCCGAGGTGGCCAGCAGCCGGCCGTCGGGCGACCAGCTCGCCTGCGAATTGATGAACCGGAAGGTCTCGTAGTTGCTGCTGTAGGTCGACTTGAGGAGGCGGCGCTCGGCCTTGCCGGTGGCCACGTCCGCGAGATAGAGGTCGACGAAGAAGAAGTCCTTCTCGCTGAAGTACGCGACCTTGGTGCCGTCGGGGGAGAGGGCGGGAGCCAGGTGGAGCGTGCCCTCGGACCGCTCCTTCGTGAGCATCGGCGTCGCCACTGCGCGCGCCTTCGGCCGGGTGCCGATCTCCGGGAGGTACTTCTTGAGCACGGCGTCGCGCCACTGGTCCGAGAGCTGCGCCAGCGTCACGCCGAGCACGCGCCGGAACGCGCCTTCGATCCCCGCGGTGCGGGAGGCCTGCAGCACCGCGCCGATTGCCTCGTCGCCCCAGCGCTCGCCGATGTAGGCCAGGAGGGCATGGCCGAACCGGTAGGGGAAGACGCGTGGGTCGTTCTCCATCTGGTTGATCGTGGGCAGCTTGCCCTCGATCGATGCGTCGCGGAGCCACATCGCGGTGTTGGGGTCCACCGGACCCAGCGACATGTACTCCGCCATCCCCTCGACGAACCAGAGCGGGGGATTCACCGCCACGAGGGTCGCGATGCCCCCACCGGCCTTTCCGCCCGACCAGATATCGTACTGGAACTGGTGCGTCATCTCGTGCGTGAGCACGTGCTGATTCTCGGCGTACGAGCCGGTCAGCGGGAAGATGTTCCGGTGCTTGAGGAAGTCGGTGAAGCCGCCGGTGCCTTCGCCCACTTCCTCCGGCGTCGCGTTGGTCTGGACGAAGTCGGCGTGGGAGGCGTAGACGATGATCGGCTTCCGCTCGTGGAACTGGTGGTTCAGGACCTTGGCGAGGCGGGCGTAGGAGCGCTCGGCCATGCGCGCGACGTCGGTCGCGGCGGGCCGCTCGCGCTCGTAGAAGTAGACGTCGAAGTGCTCCGTCTGGATGATCTTGAAGTCGAACGTCTCGTACTGGACCTTGTTCTGGCCGAAGTACTGGGCCCGGAGCGCCGGGGCGGTGCCGAGGAGCAGGGCAGCCAGCGCGGGCGCGCAACGTCGCAGCATGAAGTAACCCTCGTCAGGTGGAGCTGATGAGCAGCTCCGGTGCGTCGCTCCAGAGCCGCTCGAGCTGGTAGAACGAGCGCGTCTCGGGATGGAAGAGGTGGACCACGAAGTCCACGAAATCGAGCAGCACCCAGCGGCCGCCCGGCAATCCCTCGATATGGTGGGCGCGGACCCCGCGCCGGCTCAGCTTCTCGAGCACCGATTCCGCGATGCCGCGCACGTGCGCATCGGAGGTGCCCGACGCGACGACGAAGAAGTCGGTGGCGTCGGTCAGGCCGCGGAGATCGAGCACGACGACCTTGCTGCCCTTGAGATCCTCGATCGCGTCGAGCGCGGCTCCCAGACCTTCGGAAAGCCCGGCGCGCGCCGCGGTCTGCGCCGCCCGGTCTCGGGCGGAAACTGGCTGATTATCCCTCACCGACCTGCCCCCGGTCGAGACGGGTCGGCGTACCGTCCTCCACCTGATAGAAGACTCCCCACGCCCCGGGACCGACGTGGGTGCCGAGCACCCCGGTGGCGAGGGTGACGAAACAGTCGCGGGGCCGGTACGCCGCCACCAGCGCGGTCCGCACCCGCTCCGCCGTTTCCGGCGCGTCCGCGTGCGCGACTCCGAAGCGGACGACCCGCGGGCGAGGCGTGAGCCGGCGTTCCAGCAGTGACAGTACACGGGGGACGACGTTCTCGCGTCCGCGCACACGGTCGACCGGAACCACGCGCCCTTCGGCGTCAAGCGAGAGGATCGGCCGCACATCCAGCATTCCACCGAGCCACGCCTTGCCGCGGCTCACCCGGCCCGAGCGAATGAGGTTGTCATAGCGGTCCACCGTGATGAAGACGCCGGAGCGGCTCCGCAGGCGCCGCAGCTCGGCCGCGATGTCGTCGGCACGCCATCCCGACTCGGCGAGCTCGGCAGCCCGGAGCGCGAGCATCCCGGCCCCGAGCGAGGCAGAGGCGCTGTCCACCAGATGCACGCCGCCGAGGCCTCCGCTCCGCACGGCGGCCTGCGCCGACTGGTAGGTGCCCGACAGCCCCGCCGAGAGCAGCACGGCTACGATCTCGTCCGCCTCCTGAAGCACGTCCCGGAACACCCGGACGAACTCGCCCGGCGTGGGCTGGGACGTGGTGGGCAGGTCCTTCGCGATCCGGAGCCTGCGATAGAACTCCTCCGGCCTGAGCTCGACCCGATCGCGGAAGGTCTCGTCACCGAACATCACCTGAAGCGGAACCAGGGTGATCCGGTGCCGATCGAGGACAGTATCGGGCAGGTCCGCGGAGCTGTCGGTGACGACCGCCACCGGTCGCCGCTCGGCGTGCGCCAGGCGGCGGTGCTGCACCCGCATGTCCTCCGCCTTCGTGGTCTCCACCGTCCCCCACCGCGCGGCGAGACTGAAGACGGCTTCGGGGGTGTCGGTATGCACGTGCACCTTCAGGATGTCACCCGTCGCGATGGCGACGATCGAGCCACCCAGCGCGTGGAGGGCGCCGCGGACCTCATTGGCCGGCGGCAGCTGCTCCCCCCGGATGAGCACCTCGGTGCAGTACTGGAAGTCGCGTTCGGCCGCCACCTCCACGAAGGCCACGGGGGCGGGCTCGCCGCCCGCGAGCGGGGGCGCCGCCAGCAGCGGATCGCCGTGGATGAGCCGGACGACCCCCTCGACCATCCGCACGAATCCCTTGCCGCCGGCGTCGACCACGCCGGCATCGCGGAGCACGCTCATCAGCTCGGGCGTGTGGGCGAGCGCCACTTCGGCTTCGTCGAGGAGGTACTGCATGAACGCCTCGATGTCGGCCGAGCGGTCGGCGGCGCGCTCCGCGGCTGCCGCGGCGTCGCGCGCTACCGTGAGGATCGTGCCTTCGCGCGGATCGTCGAGGGAGGCCTCCAGGGTCGCGGCCCCGCGGCGGACGGCGGCGGCGATGTCGCGGGCCCGGGCCGCCGGCAGATCCCCCAGCCCCTCGGCGAACCCGAGCAGGAAGTGCGCGAGCATCATGCCCGAGTTGCCCCGGGCGCCCAGAACGGCCGCTCGCGCCGCGGTCCGCGCCGTGTTCCCAAGCGACGCGTCGCCGAGCACCCGGAGGGCGTCGGCGACGGCGCGAAGCGTCAGCGTGAAGTTGGTGCCGGTGTCCCCGTCGGGGACGGGGAAGACGTTGATCCGGTTGATCTCCTCGCGGCCCGCCGCCACCCACTCGGCGGCGGCGCGGAAGGAGCGCGCGAGGCGGGGCCCGTCGACGTAGGCGATGCCGACGGACATGGGCCTCCTGCTACTCGGCCACGACGTCGACGCGCACCTCGGCGCGCACGTCGGGGTGCAGCCGGATGCCGGCGGT
>JAICUF010000092.1 GCA_025935995.1 Gemmatimonadales bacterium | reverse complement strand
GGCAGCGTCCCGCTCTGCGCGCCGTGTGCAGCCGGCAGCGTATTCGCCATCGAGCTGAACGCGCACGGCGCGACCTGGTGGGACGCGCCCTCACTGCGGGTGAGCGCCGCGGGGTGGCGGGAGATCCGCGAGGGCGCCCGCTGGGCCCGGCGGCTGGCGCCCCGCCTGGCGCCGGAGCTCCCATCCGCCGCAATCGGGGACTCGCTGCTGGCGGCAGCCGCCGATCCAGCGAAGACGACATGGCATGCCACGATCGGTGCGTGGCTCGACCGGCTGGCACCGGCCTCCGGCGCCATCCGGCGCGACACCATCGACGTCGTCGGCAACTCGCATCTCGACGTCGTGTGGCTGTGGGAGCTGGTCGACGGCATCGAGGTGCTGCGCAACACCTGGCGCACGGCCACCAAGCTCCTGGCGAAATATCCGCGGATGCACTTCGCGGCGTCCTCTGCGTCGTATTACGCGCTGCTGGAGCGCAGCGACCCCGCGCTGCTCCAGCGGATCAGGGACCTGGTCCGCTCCGGGCGATGGGATCTCGTCGGCGGCTGGTGGGTCGAGCCCGATGCCAACATGCCATCGGGCGAATCGCTGATCCGGCAGGGCCTCTACGGCCAGCGCACGCTCCGTCGCCTCTTCGGGCGCACTGCAACCGTCGCCTGGACTCCCGATACCTTCGGCTATCCGTGGACCCTCCCGCAGATCCTGCTGGGCAGCGGCCTCGACGGTTTCGTCACGCAGAAGCTCCGCTGGAACGACCGGAACCCGTGGCCGGCGGGCCAGGACGCCTTCTGGTGGGAAGGGCCCGACGGCTCGCGGGTGCTGGCCTACGTGCCCTACGGCTACGATCACGACCTCGATCCCGACCGGCTCGCGGCCGAGCTCGACTCCACGGTCGCGGGCGGCCGCATGCGCCGCATGCTCGTGCTCTATGGCGTGGGTGACCACGGCGGCGGCCCGACGATCGAGATGCTGGAGCGCGCGCGCAGCCTCGGCCGGATCCCGACCTTTCCGCCGCTGCGCGAGACGAGTCCCGACAGCGCGCTGGCCCGCATGGGAAGGGACATCGCCGCCGGACCGGTGGTGAACGACGAGCTGTATCTCGAGTACCATCGCGGCGCGTTCACCACCAACGGGGCCATGAAGTGGTGGAACCGGCACATGGAGTCGCTGCTGGGCGCAGCGGAGGCGGCGGCGGCCGTGTCGCCGCTCCCGTATCCGGCCGTCCAGCTGACGCGCGCATGGCAGGCGACGCTCTTCAATCAGATGCACGACATCCTGCCGGGCACCAGCATCCGCGCCGTGCACCGCCAGGCCGAGCGCGACTACGCGACGGCCGACTCCCTGGCGTCGCGCATGCTGGAGCGCTCGGTGCGTGGGCTCATGGCCGGTGCTGACACCCGCCCGCCGCGCGCGGGCCTTCGGCCCTACGCGGTGTTCAACCCCTCCGGGCGTGCACGCGCCGGCGACGTCCGCATCGCGGTGCGCCCGGGGACGGCGAGCCTCGGCGGCTTCGATCGCGACGGCCGGCCGCTTCCGTCCACGCTCGTTCGCGACACGCTCCGCATCGCCGTGCCGCCGGTGCCGGCGCTCGGCATCGCGATGGTCTTCGTGGGACCCGCCGCAGACGGTGCTCCTGCCGCGCGTGCGAATGCCACGCCCGTGCTCGAGAACGACCGGCTCCGCGCCGAGATCGATCCTCATACCGGGGAGATCGCGCGCCTGTACGACAAGGCCAGCGGCCGCGAGATCCTCCACCGCGGCAACGTGCTCGCCATGCTGGAGGACCGCCCCGGCAGCTGGGACGCCTGGAACATCAATCACCTCAACGGCCGCCGCACCGCGCTCGACCAGCGCGTCGCCATCGGGCCGCACGAAGGCGGGCCGGAGCCCGCGCTCACCGTCCGGCGTGCGCACGACAGCGTCGAGGTGGTGCAGCGATACGTCCTCCGTGACGGGCCCGCGCGGCTCGACATCGAAACCACCGTCGCCTGGCACACGCGTCACGAATTGCTGAAGGCGGGATTCGTCATGCCCTTCCACGCCGACTCGGTGCGAAACGAGATCGCCTACGGCGTGATGGCGCGACCCACGGTGCCGCGGAGCAGCCGGGACAGCGCGCGATTCGAGGTGCCGATGCATCGATGGGTGGACGTCTCGTCGGGCGGGCAGGGGGTCGCGATCGTCAACGACTCCAAGTACGGCTACGACGTCCTCGGCGACACCGTGCGTCTCTCGCTGCTCCGCTCACCCCTCGTCCCGGACGCCGAGAGCGATCAGCGGACCCACCACTTCACCGTGAGCGTGGTGCCGCACGACGGCGACTGGCGCGCGCCCGAGGTGGAGGACGCCGCCGATGAGCTGAACGCGCCGCTCCGCGCCGTGGACCTGGAGGAGCACGGCGGCGGGGATCTCCCCGCTCCGCCGCTCGCCGTCGCCGGCGACGGTGGGGTGAGGCTCGGCGCGCTCAAGCGGGCGGAAGACGGCGGCGCGCTGGTCGTGCGGCTGGTCGAAGCGCATGGCCGGGCATCGACCGCGGTCGTACGGTTCAACGCGCCGATGGCGGTTCAGCCGGCGAGCATGCTGGAGGATGCGACGGGGAAGGGGAGCGGCCCGGTTCGCGAGCTGGAGGTGCGTCTCAGACCCTGGGAGATCCGGACCCTGCTGGTGCGACCCGCGGGCCCCTGAGACCGAGCCAGAGGCCGAGGTTTGCCGGCAGCGCGAATGCGATCAGCATCGCATTCACCTGCCGCACTCCCGGGACCAGCTTGAAGAGAATGCCGGCGACACCGATGAGGACGATGACGGCGGCGAGGCGCGCGGCCCCCCGGCGCGCGCCCGCGCGGCCGAACGCCGCGAAGGGCAGCAGCACGGCGAGCGGCAGTGCAAGGGGCGTGAACTGGAAGAGGTTCTCGTTGTGCCAGGCCGCGGCGTGGTCGGTGAAGAGCCAGAGGCCGGCGAGCACGAGCCCGGCCACCCCGGAAGCGAGTCCCCAGAGCCCGCCCACCCCGGCCAGCAAGGCCCGCGCCCCGCGGGATCGCCCGGCCCGTACCCCCCCGAACCAGAGGAGCGCGCCGAGCGCGAGGCCGAGGGCGAGGTAGGCGGGGAGCCAGCGGGGCGGCGCCGTGGGCGGCGCGTCGGCGGTGCTCAGGTAGACCGTCTGCTCGGAGCGCACGAGGGGAATCGCCCGTCCATCAGGCCCCGGCACCCTGATCGATCGGATGTGCTCGCGGAAGGCGAGCGGCAGGAACATCTCCTCGTACTTCGAGATCGGCCGGTCCACCGGCTCCCCCAGCCCCAGCATGAGGCCGGTGAACATGAGCGGATTGTTGGTGGTGAGCCGCGCGGTGTGGAAGCGGAAGGTGGTCCCGGCCGGTGCCGTATCCGTGGCCGCCTTGATGCGGCCGCCGAGTACCCGGTCGAGCGCGTCGCGGACGCGCGTCGAGCAGTTGTCGAGGTAGTAGTCGTAGCGGTAGTTCCGGTGTTCCCGGCGTGCGTTCCAGACCAGGAAGTCGCGCAGGTCGGCGCGCTGGGCCGGCGTCAGGTTCAGCTCCTGCACCCAGATCGTCCGGTTGTGCTCGGCGTAGTCCGCCATCGAGCTCGCGGCGTCGAGCCCGCCCATCGCGTACAGCATCCGGCCCTGGACGAAGCGCAGGATGAAATTCTTCTGCCGGAAGTCGAAGAGGCCGTAGTTGTACTGGATGTCGCGGTGGCGGAGGCTGTCGTGCACCCAGATGGCGTTGTGCCCGAAGCGTTCGTAGACCACGTCGCCCGGGCCCATGGTCACGAGCGAGATCGTGAGCTCCGAGCCGCGCTCGGGCACGGCCGGCGCCGGCGCCCGCTGGGCCTGGAGCGGGAGCGCGAGCAGGAGCGCGGCCGCGGCGGGAACGGCCGATCGTACGAGGAACGTCACATGGTCTCCGGGGGCGCGCCGTTGGAGCGTTTCGAGGCCGATACATATAACATACAGCGCGCCTGTTCCGCACCCTCGAGTCCAAGCCGCCGCACCGCCACGGAAAGGTCATCGCCCGCATGCGCATCCCCGTCTTCGTCGCCGCAGCCGTCGTCGCCGCGTCCGCACTTCCGGCGCAGACGCCGCGCGTCTTCACCCATGCCGATTCGCTCCGGGGCTCGTACACGTCCCCGGGCCGCGCCTGGTGGGATGTCGGCTTCTACGACCTGCACGTGACGGTGAATCCGGCCGACAGCAGCATCCGCGGCTGGAACGGCATCACCTACCGCGCGCTCGCGCCCGGACGCGAGCTGCAGATCGACCTGATGGTGCCGCTCGAGGTGGACAGCATGATCCAGGACGGGGCGCCGGTCGCGTTCCGCCGCGACAGCAACGCCTTCTTCGCCACACCCGCGACGCCGGCGGCCGTCGGCGAGACGAAGACGATCCGCGTCTACTACCATGGCCGGCCGCAGATCGCGCGCCGGCCGCCGTGGTCGGGCGGCTTCACCTGGACCACCGACAGCCTGGGGCGCCCGTGGATCGTCACCACCGATCAGGGGATCGGCGCCAGCATCTGGTGGCCCAACAAGGACACGCAGGCCGACGAGCCCGACAGCCAGCGCGTGGCCCTCACGGTGCCGAGCGCGCTCAAGGATGTGGCGAACGGGCGGCTCCGGAGCGTCACGCCCAACGCCGACGGGACGACGACCTATGAATGGTTCGTCGTCAACCCGATCAACAACTACGCCATCGCCGTCGCCGCCGCCAATTACGCGCACTACAGCGATACCCTCCAGGGCGAGGCCGGCATGCTCTCGCTCGACTACTGGCCGCTCGACTACCACCTCGAGGCGGCGCACCGGCAGTTCCCGCAGTCGAAGACGATGCTCACCTGCTTCGAGCACTGGTTCGGCCCCTACCCGTGGTACGAGGACGGGTACAAGCTGATCGAGGTCCCCAACAACGGGATGGAGCACCAGAGCGCCGTGGCCTACGGCAACCGCTACGCCAACGGCTACCAGGGCCGCGACGGCTCCGGCACCGGGCTCGGCATGAAGTGGGACTTCATCATCGTGCACGAGAGCGCGCACGAGTGGTTCGGCAACAACATCACGGCGAAGGACAATGCCGACATGTGGGTGCACGAGAGCTTCGCCAACTACGCGGAGGGGATCTACACCGAGTGCCTCTTCGGGAAGGAGGCGGGTTCGCAGTACATCATCGGGAACCGCCGCCTCATCCGGAACGACGCGCCGATCGTCCCGGCGTACGGCGTCAACGCCCAGGGCTCGGGCGACATGTATCCCAAGGGCGGGAACATGCTGCACACCATCCGGCAGATCGTGGACGACGACGCGAAGTGGCGCGACATCCTGCGCGGGCTCAACAGTACCTTCCGCCACCAGACCGTCACCGGCCAGCAGGTGCAGGACTACATCAGCCGGGAGGCCGGGACCGATCTCTCGAAGGTCTTCCAGCAGTATCTCACGACCACGCAGGTGCCGGTGCTCGAGTACCGCATCGACGGCCGGCGCCTGTCCTATCGCTGGTCGGGTGTCGTGCCCGGGTTCGACATGCCGGTGCGCGTGTTCCTGTCGAAGGGCGCGAGCCGGGTGCTCAAGCCGACGGAGGCGTGGCGCACCGACAAGGTATCGCTCGACGCCCCGGCCGACTTCAAGGTGGATGCGAACTACTACGTGACCGCGCACGAGGCCCCGGCCGGCCGCTGATCCGACGTTCATCCCGGAGACGACGTGCGATTGCCATCCAACCGCCGGCGGGCCGCGCTCCTGTGCGCGGCGCTCGCCTTCGCGCCCGCATGCGCCGCCGCGCAGGGCGGAGCCGGCTACTCACGCCGCGAGCTGAGCATCCCCATGCGCGACGGCGTGCACCTCTTCGCCGTCGCGCTCGTTCCGAAGGCGGCCACCGCCCCGCTCCCGATCATCCTGGTGCGGACGCCATACTCCGCGGCCGGGCTCTTCGGGGATGCCGGACTGCCCCTCGCCTACCGTGAGCTGGCCCGGGACGGCTACATCTTCGTGGCCGAGGATATCCGGGGGCGCTTCGGATCGGACGGCGAGTTCGTCATGCTCCGGGCGCCCAACGATCCGCGGAGCCCGAAGGGCGTCAACGAATCCACCGATGCCTGGGACACGATCGACTGGCTGGTGAAGCACCTGCCGAACAACAACGGCAGGGTCGGCGCCGTCGGCACCTCGTATCCCGGATGGCTCGCGGCCCTGGCCGCCGTCGGCGCGCACCCCGCGCTCAAGGCCGTCTCGCCGCAGGCCCCGATGAGCGATACCTGGCTCGGCGACGACTTCTTCCATCAGGGCGCCTTCCGCCAGACGCAGGGCCTCGAGTTCGCCGCGTTCATGGAGCGGGATCCGAAGGGGTTCAGCTTCATGACGATTCCCGACTACGACCATTTCGATTTCTACCTCCGCTTTCCCACCCTCGATTCGCTGGCCCGGGCCGCCGGCGTCAGTCGTCTCCCCACGTGGATGAACTTCGTGGCGCATCCGGCGCGCGATGCGTTCTGGCAGCAGCGCGCGCTGCAGGACATCATCACGCGCCCCGAAGTGCCGACGCTCGTGGTCGGCGGGTGGTGGGATCAGGAAGACATCTTCGGGCCGCAGGCGGCATACCGGACCCTCGAGCGCGCCGACACGGGCCGCTTCACCCACATCGTCCTCGGACCCTGGTACCACGGCGGCTGGGAACGCTCGGCCGGCGATTCGCTGGGGCCGCTCGCCTTCGGGAGCCGGACCGCCGAGTGGTTTCGCGACCAAGTCGAGCGCCCCTGGTTCGCGTGGTATCTCCATGGGAAGGGCGACGGGCGCTTTCCCGAGGCCTGGGCGTTCGAGACCGGAGCGAACCAGTGGCGGACGTTCGATTCGTGGCCGCCGCGGAACACGGTCGAACGGAAGCTGTACCTCAGGGAGGGGGGCCGGCTCTCCTTCGAGCCCCCGCCGGCGGGTGCGGCCGGCTTCGATGCCTGGATCTCCGATCCCGCGCATCCGGTCCCCTACGCGCCGCGGCCCGACGACGGGAACGGCTGGCGCACCTGGCTCGAGCGCGACCAGCGCTTCGTCGATGATCGGCCGGACGTGCGCACCTGGGAATCCGCGCCCCTCACCGAGGATCTCACCATCGCCGGCGATGTGACCGCCCGCCTCTTCGCCTCGACCACCGGCACCGACGCCGACTGGGTGGTCAAGCTCATCGACGTCTACCCCGACAGCGTGGCGGAGAATCCGGAGATGGGAGGCTACGAGCTGATGGTAAACGCCGACATCATGCGTGGGCGCTACTGGCAGGGGTTCGACAAGGCGACGCCGGTGCCGGCCGGCGCAGTGACGTCCTTTACGGTGGACCTGCACCAGCAGCTCTACCGGTTCCGGAAGGGACACCGGCTCATGGTGCAGGTGCAGAGCACCTGGTTCCCGCTGTATGACCGGAATCCGCAGACGTTCGTCCCGAACATCTTCCAGGCGCGCGCCGCCGACTACCGCGCGCAGGAGCATCGGGTCTGGCACACGCCGGCGCACCCGTCCCACATCGCGGTGTCCACGCTCGCTCCCGGCGGTTGACAATCAAGAAACGTTGATGTATTGTGGGCCATGGCCACCGCTGCCCTGCTCGCCACCGATCGACGCCTGCACCAGGCCGCCGGGCTCTTTCACGCCTTGTCGGACGAAACCCGGCTGGCCGTTCTCGAGATGCTGCGGGGCGGGGAACGCTGCGTGTGCGAGCTGCAGGACGAGCTCGACGCCGCCCAATCCCGCCTCTCCTTCCATCTCAAGGTGCTGAAGGAGGCGGGGCTGGTGCGCGACCGGAAGGAAGGGCGGTGGTCCTACTACTCGCTGGTGCCGGAGACACTGGCTGTGGCGCACGACGTGGTGCGCCAGCTCGCGACCGAGGGACGCGGCCGCCGCCATCTCAAGGTCCTCGGCGCCTGCTGCGCGTAGCGGCGGGCGCGGGCCCGAAACCGGCGCCATTGCGGCGCATTTTTCGGCCCGCATTCATCAACATTTATTGATAGGGACGAACCATGCCGAACCCGACTGACATCACCGGAATCGTTCGCGAGAGGTACGGCCAGGCCGCTCGCCGCGTGCTCGATGCCGCGGAGCCGGCCTCCTGCTGCGGGCCGGTGAGCTCGTGCTGCGGTGGGGCCCCGTCCGCCGGCGCCGCCGATCCCATCACGTCGAACCTCTACGTGAACGGCGAAACGACCGTCGTCCCCTCCGCCGCCGTCCTTGCCTCGCTGGGCTGCGGCAACCCGACGGCGCTCGCCGAGCTTCGGGAAGGGGAAGTGGTGCTCGACCTCGGCTCCGGCGGCGGCATCGACGTGCTTCTGTCCGCCCGCCGCGTCGGGCCGAAGGGAAAGGCGTACGGGCTGGACATGACCGACGAGATGCTCGAGCTGGCGCGCCGGAATGCCGCGGAAGCGGGCGTCGCCAACGTCGAATTCCTGAAAGGGGAGATCGAGCGGATCCCGCTGCCGGACGCATCGGTCGACGTCATCATCTCCAACTGCGTCATCAACCTCTCGGGCGACAAGCGCCGCGTGCTGGCGGAGGCGTTCCGCGTGCTCAAGCCCGGCGGCCGTTTCGCGGTCAGTGACGTCGTGGTCCGCGGCGCGGTTCCCGCCGAGGTGAGGCGGAGCATGGAGCTGTGGGTGGGCTGCGTGGCCGGCGCGCTCGAGGAGCAGGAGTTCCTCCGGCTGCTCGGCGAGGCCGGCTTCGAGCGTCCCTCGATCGAGCCGACGCGGATCTACCGGAGCGGGGATGCCCGGCAGTTTCTGGCGGACGCGGGGCTCGACCCCGACGGGAGCCTCGCGGCGATCGACGGGAAGTTCATGGCCGGGTTCGTCCGGGCGACGAAGCCGTGCTGCGGCTCGACCTGCTGCGCCGCGTGAGCGGGCGCATGGCCGAGACCGAGCCCGCGGTCCGCCGCGCGACGTGGGCGGATGCGGCCGCCGTCGAGAGGCTGCTTGCGGCGGAGAACCTGCCTCGCGACGGCGTCGCCGAATGGCTGGAGCGATTCTGGGTGGCTGAGGCGGAGGCCGCGATCGTGGGAGCGGCCGGTGTCGAGCTCTACGGGGAGATCGGCCTGGTGCGGTCGGTCGCGGTCGCGCCCCGCTGGCGCGGCACCGGCCTGGGCCGCCGGCTCACCGAACGGGCGATCGAGGAGGCAGGCCGCTCGGGGGCGCGGCAGCTGTACCTGCTGACGACCACCGCCGATCGCTATTTCCCGCGCCTCGGATTCAGCGAGGTGCCACGCGAGTCGGCGCCGCCGGAACTCATGGCGTCCGCCGAGTTCCGGGGCGCCTGCCCGGCGTCGGCGACACTGATGCGCCGGGCGCTTGCGGACTGATCGCGGCTAGACGTCCAGGTTGCTCACGTACTTGGCGTTCCGCTCGATGAACTGGCGGCGCGGCTCGACCTCGTCGCCCATGAGCTCGTCGAAGAGCTTGGACGATTCGACGGCATCCTCCAGCGTCACCCTGAGGATCGTCCGGCGGTCGGGATCCATCGTGGTGTTCCAGAGCTGCTCGGGATTCATCTCACCCAGGCCCTTGTAGCGCTGGATGTTGACGTTGCCCTTCGCATCGGGTCCGCTCATCCGCTTGACCCACTCGTCGCGCTCGGCCTCGGTGTAGGCGTACTGCTCGTCCTTGCCCCGGGCCACGCGGTAGAGCGGCGGCTGCGCGATGTAGACGTACCCCGCCTCGATCAGCTCCTGCATCTGCCGGAAGAAGAAGGTCAGGAGCAGCGTCCGGATGTGCGCGCCGTCCACGTCGGCGTCGGTCATGATGATGATCTTGTGGTACCGCGCGTCGTCCAGCTTGAAGTCGCCGCCGACGCCGCAGCCCACGGCGGTGATGATCGCGCGGATCTCCTCGTTGCCCAGGATCCGGTCGATGCGCGCGCGCTCCACGTTGAGGATCTTGCCGCGGAGCGGCAGGATCGCCTGGAACTGGCGGTCGCGGCCCTGCTTGGCGCTCCCGCCGGCGGAATCGCCCTCGACGAGGTAGATCTCGGAGTGGGCCGGGTCGTCGATCGAGCAGTCGGCCAGCTTGCCGGGGAGCACCATGCTGTCGAGGCCCGACTTCTTCCGGACGAGATCCCGCGCCTTCCGCGCCGCCTCGCGGGCGCGCGCCGCGCTCACCGCCTTCTCGATGATGGCCCGCGCCACCGGCGGGTGCTCCTCCAGGTAGGTGCCGAGGTGCTCGTTCACCACCTGCTTGACGATCCCCTCGACCTCCGAGTTGCCCAGCTTCGTCTTGGTCTGGCCCTCGAACTGCGGCTCGCGGACCTTCACGTGCAGCACGCAGGTGAGGCCTTCGCGGATGTCGTCGCCCGAGAGGGTGAAGCCCTCCTTCTTGAGCGCGTTGGTCTTCTTCGCGATGTCGTTGATCGTGCGCGTGAGCGCCGACTTGAACCCCGTGAGGTGGGTGCCGCCCTCGTGGGTGTTGATGTTGTTCACGAAGGTGAAGGTGTTCTCGTTGGACCCCTCCTCGTACTGGAGGGCCACGTCCACGTCCACGTCGTCCTTCGTGGTCGAGAAGGCCACCGGCTTCGGGTGGGTCGGCTTCTTGTTCCGGTTGAGCCACTGCACGAACTCGACG
>JAICUF010000041.1 GCA_025935995.1 Gemmatimonadales bacterium | reverse complement strand
GAGCTCATGCGGGTTCGACGGCAGCGGGACGCCGCGGCCCGGGACCTGGGCCTGTTCGTGTACCGGCGGGATCGCAAGGGCGAGAGCGACGTCCAGCGCTTCGACGGGCTGATGCTGCGGCTCGACGATCTGGAGAGCCAGATCCGGACCCTGGAGCACGAGATGGCGGCCGCGCGCGGGGAGCCGATTCCGGCCGAGCCCGCCAGCCCGCCAGTGGCCGAAACCGAGCCCGTCACCACCGTCTGAACCTTGCGCCCGATGCCAGCCATCGGGCGCTTCGTCATGGGACCGCGAGCGCGCGTGCGCGCGCGGGAACGTTGGTGCAGACCGCGTCGACGCCCATGGCGATGAGCCGCATGAGCTCGGCCGGCTCGTCCACGGTCCACGCAATCACTGCGCGGCCGCTCTGGTGCACGGCCGTCACCAGCTCCTCATCGATCTGACTCCACTCCTGCCACAGGGCGGACGCGCCGCTCGCCGCGAGCTCCGCGACCGGGTCGAGCACGCGGGCGACGAGCAGAATGCCGGTTCGCAGCTCCGGCGCCCGGCCCCCAAGCCGGCGGACGATCCGGTGATCGAACCCGTGCACCGTGCAGCGGCGCGGATCGGGAGCCGCGGCGAGCAGCTCGAGGAGCGCGGCGTCGTGCCGAACGTCGAGCGCCTTGACCTCGATCCTGAGATCCACCGCCTCCGCGAGCGTGAGCACCTCCGGCAGGAGCGGCACGGGTTCACCGTTCGGCAGCCGGTGCCGGACGACGTCGGCGGCCCGGAGCGTGCCGATTGCGCCCAGCCCTGGGATCACGGGATCGTGATGCACCGCGAACGCGCCATCCCGCGTGGCATGGATGTCGAGCTCGATGCCGTCGGCGCCGGTCTCGACGGCGCGGTGGAAGGCGGCCATCGAGTTCTCGTGGCGCTCGCCGGAGGCGCCCCGATGCGCAATGATCTGGACGGGCATCCGCCCAAGATACGTCCGCTTAACGCGCGCCGCCCCGGCGCGTCTACCGCCACCGAATGCGCGCACTGACCGTACCCGCCGAAGCCACCGACGCCGCCCTGCTCGTCGCCTACCGCGCGGGCAGCGAGCGTGCAGCAACCGATCTCGTCACCCGGCACGCCGGTGCGCTCGCGCGCTTCCTCTATGCGGCCGGTGCCGCCCCGGCCGACGTGGACGATCTGGTGCAGGAGGCGTTCTTCCGCGCCTTCCGCCGCGCCGACGCATGGCGGGCGGAAGCATCGTTCCGGAGCTGGCTGTTTGCCATCGGCGGGAATCTGCTGAAGGACCAGTTCCGAAGGCGCAAGCGGTGGAAGCTCGTTCCCGTGGACGACCGGGAGCTCGCCGATCATGCGGATCCCGCGGCCGACCTCGCCGCGACCGACGCGGAGGCGAGGCTGCGGATCGCGCTCCGGGATCTTCCCCGGCTGCAGCGCGAGGTGTTCCTGCTTCGGGCGCAGCAGGGCCTTCCGTATCCGGAGATCGCCGCCGCGCTGGGTACGACGCCCGGGGCCGCACGCGTTCACTACCATCACGCCGTGAAGAAGCTGAAGGAAAGCTGCCATGACTGACTGCAACCGGCTCTCCGATCGCATGCCCGATGTCGTCGCCGGCCGGACCGAGTGGACGCGGGCCGAGCAGGATCACCTGGCCGCGTGCGCGGCCTGCGCGCACGAGCTCGACCTGGTCCGCGCCGCCGCCGCGCTCGGCGACGCCTTCGTGAGCCGGACCGAACCCGCGCTCATCGGCAGCGCCATCACGCGCCGGCTGGCGGACGCTCGGCGCGCCGATCGCCGGGATCGCCGCGCGACCTGGGGCGCTGTCGCCGCGGCCGCGGCGGCGGTGGTGATCATCTCGAGCGGGGCGGGGCGCGGGAAACCGGACGCCGAACCGGTTGTCGCCGCCACCTCGCCCGCCCCGGCCGTCGCCGCCGAGTCGGCGCTCGTGCCGGAGCTCGATTCCCTGGACGCAGGTGAGCTCAGCGCGGTGCTCGACGCCTTCGAGGCACGCCACGCCGATCCGGAGCCGGCCGCAACGCCGACGCTCGGCGATCTGTCAGACCAGGAACTGGAGCGCGTCCTGCGCGCGGGGGGAGTGTGATGAGGAAAGCATTGCTCGTGACGGGCGGCCTGCTCGCGCTGATCAGCGTCGGCGCGCGCGCACAGGATGACTCGGGGCGGAGCGGGGCCCGTGCGGAGATGCTCCGCCAGCGCATCGAAACCCGCTTCGCGGAGCGGGCGCGGGAGCAGCTCGGACTCGACAGTGCACAGTTTGCCCGGCTCCGGGCCGATGGAGGCCGGTTCGCCGCGGAGCGCCAGCAGCTGCAGGAGAGGGAGCGCGCCGTGCGGCTCGCGATGGCGGCGCAGCTCCGGCCAGGCGTGGCCGCCAATCAGGACAGCGTCGCCATGCTGATTGATGCGCTCCTGTCCGCCCGCGCGGCCTACGTGGCCAGCTATCGGAGCGAAATGCGCTCCCTGTCGGCGTTTCTCACGCCGGTGCAACGTGCCCGCTACCTCATCCTGCGCGAACGCCTCCTCAACCTGGCCCAGGCGGTTCGGGCGGAGCGCCGGCTCGAGGCGGACTCGGGAGCCCGCCAGCGGCGCGCGCCCTTCCGCCAGCGGCGGCTGCGCTGAGGCCGCTCAGCGGTCACGCACTCCCGAAGCTGGCCTGATACAGCTCCATGCTCCGGTGGATGGCCGCCTTGGCCTCCGCCGCGCCTTCGAAGCCCCGCACTTCGGTGTCCTTCCCCTCGAGATCCTTGTAGACCTGGAAGAAGTGCTCGATCTCCCGCAGGTAGTGCGGCGGGATGTCGCCCAGGTCGTGCAACCCTTCGGAGTAGGGGTCGCCCACCGGTACGGCGAGGACCTTCTCGTCGGCCTGGCCGTGATCCACGAGATGGAAGAGGCCGATCGGACGCGCGTCGACCAGGCATCCGGTGAAGACCGGAATGGTCATGAGCACCAGGATGTCGAGCGGGTCGCCATCGTCGCCGAGCGTGCGGGGGAGGAAGCCGTAGTCGCCGGGATAATGCACCGCGCTGTGCAGCACGCGGTCCAGGCGGAACATGCCGCTTTCCTTGTCGAGCTCGTACTTGTTGCGCTCGTTGGTCGGAATCTCGATCACGGCCGTCACGACCTCGGGGACGCCTCGGCCGGTCGGAAGGTCGTGCCAGGGATGAAAGAAGTGTCGCTGGGGCGCCACGGAATGCCTCGGGGTAGGAGCGGTCGATGCGAGTGCCGGCGCGGAATGTAACCGGACCGCGCACGTGAGTTGTCTCCCTCCGGCGGGGCCGATAGCTTTCCGCCTCGCCAGCCCGAGTGGCGGAATGGCAGACGCAGCGGACTCAAAATCCGCCGGGGGCGACCCCGTGCGAGTTCGACTCTCGCCTCGGGCATGACCGCGCCACGGGCGCCCACCACGAGCGGCGCCGAGGCGCCACGACACGATGCCCTTTACCGCCTTCGGTCTCCATCCCGACCTGGTCCGCGGCACCCGCGAGCTCGGGTTCACCCGTCCCACTCCAATCCAGGAACAGGCCATCCCCCCCGCCATCGAGGGGAAGGACGTGCTGGCCTGCGCCATGACCGGGAGCGGCAAGACCGCGGCGTTCGCGCTCGCGATCCTGCAGCGCCTGCTCGGAAAGAAGCGCGGCACCACGCGCGCGCTCGTCCTCACACCCACGCGCGAGCTGGCCGCGCAGATCGAGCAGCACTTCGCCCAGCTCGCCGTGCACACGCCGATCTCGGTGGCGGCGATCTTCGGCGGTGTCGGCATGGGCCCGCAGGAGCACGCCTTCCGAAGCGGCGTCGACGTCCTGGTGGCGACGCCGGGCCGGCTGCTCGATCACCTGAAGCAGCCCTACGCGCGGCTCGACGCCCTCGAGATCCTGGTGCTCGATGAGGCCGACCGCATGCTCGACATGGGCTTCCTGCCCGACATTCGCCGCGTGCTCAAGGTCCTGCCGGCGAAGCGCCAGACGCTCTTCTTCTCGGCCACGATGCCGCCGCCGATCCTCGAGCTCACCCGCGAGATGCTGCACCATCCGGCGACGATCAACCTGGAGCGGAAGGCCGCGCCGGCCGTCGGGATCACGCAGGCGATCTACCCGGTACCCCAGGACCTGAAGAGCCATCTGCTCCTGGAGCTGCTCCGGCGCGACGAGGTGCACGACGCGATCGTCTTCACCCGGACCAAGCACCGCTCCAACCGCCTCGCCGAGTTTCTGGACCGGCACGGCATCGCCAACGCGCGGATCCACGGCAACCGCTCGCAGGCGCAGCGCACCGAGGCCCTGGAGGGATTCAAGGCCGGTCGCGTGCGGGTGCTGGTCGCGACGGATATCGTGGCACGGGGGATCGACATCGAGGAGCTGGGACACGTGATCAACTTCGACGTGCCCCATGTGCCGGAGGACTACATCCACCGCGTCGGCCGGACCGCGCGCGCGGAGGCGACGGGGGATGCCTTCACCTTCGTGGCGCCCGACGAGGAGCCGGAGCTCCGCGCGATCGAGCGCGCCATCGGCAAGCGGCTGCCGCGGATCATCGTGCCGGGCTTCGATTACCAGCACCGGCCGCCCGAGCAGTTCGAGGTGCCGCTCGCGCAGCGCATCGCAGCGATCCGCGCACGGAAGGCGGAGGAGCGCGCGCGCGCCAAGGCCAAGGCGGAGCGGAAGGGCTCGCCGCCGGCGCCGGCCTCGCGCGGGCCCGGACCGCGCGGGCCGGGTTCCCGGGGGCCCGGTCCCCGCGGGCGACGGGGCCGGTGACGGCGACGCTCGCCGCGATCAACGTGTATCCCGTCAAATCGGCGGGGGGGATCCCTGTCGAGCAATGGGAGCTCGACGAGTTCGGGCTTCGCTTCGATCGCCGCTGGGCCGTAATCGACTCGGGCGGCGTGGTCATCACCCAGCGCGACTGCGCCGCGATGGCACTCGTGCGCACCGGGATCGCCGCAGACGAGCTTCGGCTCGAGGCGCCGGGCATGCCGCGCCTCTCGGTACCTCTCGGGGGAAGCGGCGGCTCACGCCTGCCGGTCCGCGTGTGGGACGATTTCTGCGAGGCGGAACGGTGCGCGCCCGCCGCCGATGCCTGGTGGTCCGCGCTACTCGGCGAGGCGTGCCACCTCGTGCGCATGCCGGACGAGTCGGTGCGGCCGGCCGGGGATGCTCGCGTGGCGTTCCCGGACGCGTTCCCCTTCCTGCTGGTGTCGCAGGGCTCCCTCGACGGACTCAATGCACGGCTCGAGCGGCCGGTGCCGATGAATCGCTTCCGGCCGAACCTCGTGGTCGACGGCGTGGACGCGCACGCGGAAGATGCCTGGACGTCGGTCCGGATCGGCAGCGAGGCGTTCACGCTGGAGCGGCCCTGCGTCCGCTGCGTCGTGACGACCATAGACCAGGCCACTGCCGCGCGGGGCACGGAGCCGCTTCGCACGCTGGCGAGCTACCGCCGGAACGCGAAGGGCGGGGTCGAGTTCGGGCGGAACGCGGTGCATCGAACTCGCGGGAGTCTCCGCGTCGGCGATCCGGTCTCGCCGGTACCGTCCGCCTGAACATGGAAGTACAGATCTTCGGCACGCGAAAGAACCCGGAAACGAGAAAGGCGCTGCGCTTCTTCGCCGAGCGCCGGGTGAAGGTGCACTTCGTCGACCTCGACGAGCGCGCGGCCTCGCCCGGCGAGCTCCGGCGGTTCGCGCAGCAGTTCGGCGTCGCCGCACTGCTCGACCGCGGCTCGCGCCGCTTCGCGGAGCTGGGCCTGGGCGCCGCGCGGCTGAGCGACGAGCGCTGGCTCGACCGCCTGGCCGAAGAGCCCGGACTTCTGGTCCAGCCGCTGGTCCGCCAGCAGCACCGGCTCACGGTCGGTCCCGCAGAGCCGGAGTGGCGCGTCTGGGCGGCGCCTGGATGAGCGAGCTCACGATGTCCGGCATCGCCGTGGAATTCGGGGCGACGGTACTCCTCCGCGACGTGACGTTCAGTGTCGAGCGCGGAGAGCGGTGGGGCGTCGTCGGCCGGAACGGAAGCGGCAAGACGACGATTTTCCGCCTGCTGTCCGGAGAGCAGGCACCGACCCGCGGCGCCGTCGCTCGCGCGAGTGGAGCGCGGATATCGGTGCTGGAGCAGCATCGAGACTTCGGCCCGGCCACCACCGTGTGGGAGGCCGCGGCCGGGCCGTTCACGGACCTCCTCGCGCTGGAGCGGTCCCTGGAGGATCAGGCCGCCGCGCTGGGTGCTGCAGGCGATGCCGCGACACCGGCGATGCTCGGCCGCTACGCGCACGATCTCGAGCGGTTCACGCATCAGGGCGGGTATACGATCGCCCCCCGGATCGACGCGGTCCTCCACGGCCTGGGCTTCGACCCCGAGGCGGCGCGCGAGCAGGCGCTGGAATCGCTGAGTGGCGGCGAGCGCGGGCGCGTGGGCCTCGCGCGCCAGCTGGTCGCCCCGGCGGACATCCTGCTCCTCGATGAGCCCACCAACCATCTGGACCTCGAAACTACGACGTGGCTCGAAGACTATCTCCGTTCGCTCGACGCGACGGTCCTCGTGATCAGCCACGATCGCGACTTCCTCGAGCGGGTGGCGGACCATGTCCTGCACGTCGAGGCCGAAACGGCGACGCCCTACACCGGTGGCTACTCGGCTTTCGTGAGGCAGCGCGCCGAGCGCCGCCTCTCGCAGCAGCGCGCCTTCGACCGGCAGCGGCGGAGCATCGCGTCGGAGGAGGATTTCATCCGCCGGAACATCGCCGGCGGCAACAGCCGGCAGGCGCGCGGCCGCCGCCAGCGGCTCTCGCGCGTCGAGCGCCTGAGCCCGCCGCCGGGAGAGGAGGGCGCGATGACGGTGGCGTTCGAGGCGCTCGAGCGGGGCGGCGATCAGGTGCTCGTCGCGGACGACGTCCGCATCGCCTTCGGCGAACGGATCCTGCTGCACGAGTTCAGCGCCCGCGTGGGCCGCGGCGAGGTCGTCGGGCTCGTGGGACCCAACGGCAGCGGGAAGTCGACGCTGCTCAAGGCCTTCGTGGGCGAGCGCGCGCCCGATGGCGGCACGGTTCGCATCCCCGAGTCGGTGCGGGTGTCGTACTACCGCCAGGATCTCGGCCAGCTGCCGCCGGACCGCTCGCTCTACGACGTCATCGCCGACCTCCGTCCCGCCTGGGGCCGCGGGGCGGTCCAGGGCCATCTCGGCCGCTTCGGCTTCGGCGGCGACAGCGTCCTCCGTCGCGCGGGGTCGCTCTCGGGCGGCGAGCAGGCACGGATGGCGCTCGCGATGATGATGCTCGAGGGCGCGAACCTTCTGATCTTCGACGAGCCCACCAACCACCTGGACGTCGAATCGATCGAGGCGCTGGAAGACGCGATCGCCGATTTCGGCGGGACGGTTCTCCTGGTGAGTCACGACCGGGCGCTCCTGCGCGCCCTGGTGGATCGTGTGTGGGTGCTGCACGAAAGCCGGATCACCGATTTCCCCGGCAGCTTCGAGGAGTGGGAGACGGCGAGCCGGGAGCGGGCGCACGCCGCCCAGGTGGCCGCAGCGGAGGAGGAGGCGTCGCGTCGCGTGCGCGAGCGCCGCCAGACGCGGCCGGCCGTGGGATCGCGCAAGGGCGGGGACACCGCGCGCCGCGATGCCCGGCGCGAGCTCGCCGAGTCGGAAGCGGTGGTCGCGGAGGCGGAGCAGGCGGTCGACGCCATCCGGCGGCGGCTGGAGGATCCGGCGCTGTACGGAACGTCGGCGGGCGCTCGCGACGCCGCGCGCCTCGGAGCCGAGCTGGATGCGGCGCGGCGAACCCTCGACGCAGCCTACGCCCGCTGGGAGCGCGCGACGACGGACGCGGAGCAGCATGCCTGAGGAGGCCCCGGGCCGCTGGCGGATGCTGTCGCTGCTCGCGGCCGCCGAGCTGCTCGGGATGTCGCTCTGGTTCGTGGGGGCGGCGCTGGCGCCGGCCCTCCGCGAGCGCTGGGCCCTCACGGCCTCGCAGGCGGCGTGGCTCACCATCACCGTCCAGCTTGGCTTCGTGGCGGGGACGGCGCTCGCCGCGATGCTCAATCTGGCCGACGTCTTTCCCTCCCGCTGGTACTTCGCGGTGTCGGCGCTGGCGGCGGCGGCGGTGAACGGCCTGTTCGCCCTTGCGCCCTCCTTCGGCGCGGGACTTACCTGGCGGTTCGCGACCGGGCTCTGTCTTGCCGGCGTCTACCCGCCGGCCATGAAAATGGCAGCCACCTGGTTTCGCGGCGGCCGAGGCCTTGCCATCGGGACCATCGTCGCCGCACTCACCGTCGGCAAGGCGACACCCTATCTGCTGCGGGCACTGCCCCACGCGACGCCCGCGACCGTGACGCTCCTCGCGTCGGCCGGCGCGCTCGCGGCGGCGCTGCTCGTGGCCGCCGGCTACCGCGACGGGCCCTGGCCCTTCGCGCGGAGACCGTTCTCCTGGAGTCTGGCCGCCGCGGTCGTCCGTGACCGCGAGACCCGTCTCGTGACCGCCGGCTACCTCGGGCACATGTGGGAGCTCTACGCGATGTGGACCTGGATTCCGGCCTACCTCGCCGCCAGTGCGGTCGCGTCGCATGGTCACGAGCCCGGCTGGATGCTCGACGTCGCCGGCTTCGGCGTGATCGCGGTTGGGGGGCTCGGCTGCCTCTGGGGCGGCTGGGCGTCGGCGCGGGTCGGCTACCGACCGGTCGTGATCCGCGCCATGCTGATGAGCGGCGCCTGCGCCATCATCGCGGGCCCGCTCTTCGGCGCGCCGTTCCCCCTCGTGCTCCTCCTCACGCTCGTCTGGGGCTTTTTCGTCGTAGCCGATTCGGCACAGTTCAGCGCGCTCGTCACCGAGGTGGCGCCGGCGCACGCGGTGGGAACGGCGCTCACGCTGCAGACCTCGGCCGGGTTCCTGCTCACGATCGCCACCATCCAGCTGGTGCCGGTGCTCGTCGCCGCGGCCGGATGGCGCTGGAGCGTCGGCGTGCTCGCACTCGGACCTGCCGCCGGGATCGCGGCCATCCGGCGGCTCGGGGTCGCGTCACGCGCGGCGTGACAGCCGGCCCCCGCACGCGTTAGCTTTGCCCATCCCTCGCCGGACCCTTCTACGACGCGAGTCCCCATGCCGCTCGACAGCGCGATTCGAACAGACGTCCCCGCCGATTTCACCACGCCTCTCCTCGCGATCGCTGTTCCGCAGGGCGCCATGCCGGCTTCGCTGGACGCGCTCGACCGGGCGAGCGGTGGCGCGATCCAGCGCATCTATGCGGCGAAGGATTTCAGCGGCAAGAAGGATGAAGTCGCGCTGCTGTACCCCGGCGGCAAGGCGGAACGCGTCCTCCTGATCGGGACCGGCAAGGCGGACGACGCCGATCGCGACCGGCTCCGTCGCGCCGCCGCGATCGCGGCGAAGCGCGCACAGGCACTCGGCGTCGGCACCGCCGCGTTTCATCTGACGAGGGAGGCTCGGGGAGCCGTCGCCCCGCGCGACGCCGGTCAGGCCGTGGCCGAGGGGCTGGGGCAGGGCGCATGGCAATTCATCGAGATGAAGCGTCCGCCGGACGAGCCCCGTGCGAGCCTCACACGCGTGGACATCCTCGTGGCCCCGGACGCGGCGGGCTTCGACGAAGGCCACCGGATCGGCGCCGCGATCGCCGCGGGCCAGGCGCTCGCGCGCGGCGTCCAGGTCCTGCCGAGCAACGTCTGCACGCCGTCCTATCTCGCCGGCGTGGCGGAGGACCTGGGCAGACGCCACGGCTTCACCGTCACGGTGCTCGACAAGGCGGCGATCGTCGCCGAGGGAATGCGGACGCTGATGGCCGTGGCGCAGGGGAGCGCGGAGGAGCCGCGGTTCATCGTGCTGGAGCACCGGGGCGCCGGCGGATCGCCCACCGTGCTCGTCGGCAAGGGAGTCACCTTCGACACCGGCGGCATCTCGATCAAGCCCGCGCAAAGCATGGAGGACATGAAGTACGACATGTCGGGTGCCGCGGCGGTGCTCGGCACCTTCGAGGCGATCGGGCGCATCAAGCCGGACGCGCATGTCATCGGGTTGATCCCCAGCACCGAGAACATGCCGTCGGGCACCGCCCTCAAGCCGGGCGATGTGATCCGGAGTCACCTCGGAAAGACCATCGAGATCATCAACACCGATGCGGAGGGGCGGCTCATCCTGTGCGACGCGCTCTCGTGGGCTCGGCGCTACAAGCCCGCGCGGGTGGTGGACCTCGCCACGCTCACCGGCGCGATGGTCATCGCGCTGGGTCACACCGCCACGGGCGTCATGGGCACCGATGAAGGCCTGATCGAGCGGCTGCGTGCCGCGGGCGAGCGCGCCGGCGAGCGCCTGTGGCCGCTGCCCCTCTGGGACGAGTACCGCGACCTCATCAAGTCGGACATCGCCGACATGAAGAACAGCGGCGGGCGGCCCGCCGGCAGCATCTCCGCCGGCTGGTTCCTCCGGGAGTTCACCGACGAGTTTCCGTGGGCCCATCTCGACATCGCGGGTACCGCGTACAGCGACCGCGACGACCCGACGCGGGTGAAGGGGCCCACGGGCCTGGGCGTGCGGCTCTGCACCGAGCTGGTACTTGATCGGAGCTGACCGCCACCCCCGGGTCGCCGCGGCACGAGCGCTGATCGTTCGTCCGGTGGCGCTCGTCGCGCTGGTGCTCGGGGCGATGCCGCTCGTCGCGCAGGTGCCGCAGGGCAAGCGCACGGTGAGCGCAGACACCAGCGCCGCCCCCCGGCTGCTGCGCCCGACAGCGGATACCGGTGCGGCCGCCGCGCGCGGCACCAACCCGGACGACCGCTACCTCGAGGCCCAGAAGAAGATCGGGGTCGTGCTGCCGGTCATGCCGCTTCTCGCCGAAGGGGCGCCGGAGCCGGCGTTCGCGCGGACGGTCTTCAACCGCGACTCGATCGAGTGGGTCAACGCGGAGACCGTGGGGGACCTGCTCGCGCGGATTCCCGGCGTCTTCATCTGGCGCGGCGGACGGCGCGGCCGTCCCGAGATGGCCAATTACCAGGCGCGCGGCGCCACCGCGGTGCAGTACGTGCTCGACGGCATGCCCTACGTGCCCGCGGGGCCGGACAGCGTTGCGGTGGATCCCGCGCTCTTCGCGCTCAATTTTCTGGACCGCGTCGAGATCGAGCGATGGCCCGGCCGGCTCGAGGTCCGGCTCTATACCCGACGGCACGACCGGCTCGCGCCGCGATCGCGCATCGCGGTGGCGGCCGGATCCGACCGCCTGGCACTCTATGGCGGCGAGATCGAGGCGCGCTCGCGCCGCGGGCCGGGGCTCGTGGTGGCCGGCGATTACGTGCGGGCGCCAGCCGTTGCCCCCACGACCGGCGACGTGAGCACGTCGCAGCTCTGGGTGCAGGGCAATTACGTCCCGTCCAGCCGCTTCGGGATCCAGTACCAGCTCATGCGCATGTCCGCCGACCGCGACGCCTTCACCGGCGCGCTCGGCGGGACTGGCTCGGCGTACGAGGGGAAGCGGACCGACGCGCAGATGCGGGTGTCATTCGCACCCCGTCACGATGGCGCGGGGCCGCGGTTCGATCTCGTGTACGCCCGCACCGGCTGGGACAGCGCGGGCATACAGCAGCAGATCAATCAGCTGGGCGGGACGGTCACGGTTCGCTCGGGCCAGGCGGCGGGCGGGCTGTCGGCGTTCCAGCGCGGCCGCTGGACTTCCTTCGACTCGCGCGCATGGATGGGCTGGTCCCCGGTCGCGGCGGTGACGATTTCCGGCGAGGGGGTGTTCCAGCACCACTTCGGTGGACGGAGCAGTCGCTGGGCGGGCGCCCGTGCCGCGCTCGCGCTGCCACTTGGGCTTTCCGTCGGCGGAGCGGTGCGGGCAGGCGCCGCCGTCGCCGCGCCGTCCATCCTGAGCGACACGGCGCAGACGCTTCGCGACGTCGAGCTGGTGGCCTCGCTCGAGCGGGGCTGGATCGGTGGCGAGGCGACGTGGTCGCGCGGGCGCGCGTGGCAGCCACTGGCGTACCAGGAGTATCCGGGGGTCGCGTCCATTGCGCCCCTCTCCCGTAGCGAATGGGTCACCCTCTCGGGCCATCTGGCGCCCTGGCGCTGGCTGGTGCTCGACGGCTGGATCAGCGATCCGCGCGGCGTGTTGCCGCAGGGACAGCCGCCGCGTCACTACGTGGCCAACGGCACCATCCGCTCCAAGTTCCTGCGGCAGTTTCCCAGCGGATACTTCGAGCTCAAGCTCCAGCTCGGCGTGGAGGGGTGGTCGCCCGGCACGCTCGGTCTCGATGCGGGCGGCTCGCCGCTCGCGCTGCCCGGTGCCCGCTTTCTGAGGAGTCTGGTCCAGATGGAGATCGGCAGCCTCACCTTCTTCTGGGACGCCCGTAACATCGGCGGCAGTGATGCCGTCTACGTGCCCGGCTTCGCCATTCCCCGCTACGGCCACACCTTCGGCATCCGCTGGGAATTCCTGAATTGACCCTGCCTGCGTGAGCCGGCCCCTCGGACTGGCCCGAGGGGTCCGGCTCGACTAACTTTCCCCGCTTTCCATCATCCGGCGGAGGCTCGGTGGCCTACAGCATGACCGGGTTCGGAGCGGCGGAGGGGCCGACGGCCGCCGGCCGGCTCCGGGTCGAGATCCGGACCGTCAACCACCGATTCTTCAACCTCGCTCCGCGCCTTCCCGGCGAGCTCGCCACCATCGAGGGCGAGCTCCGGGAACGGCTTCGCCGCGAGTTCGACCGCGGTCACATCGCGGTTCAGATCCGCCGCGTCGAGGATGCCGAGCGGGGGCCGGACATCGCCGTGAACCTGCCGCGCGCGCGGATGCTGACCGAACGGCTCCGCGAGCTCCAGACCGCACTCGGACTGGCGGGCTCCGTGGATCTCGACCTTGTGGCGCGACAGCCCGAGGTGCTGAGCTGGGGCGGCGCGCAGACGGCCGAGCCCCAGTGGGCGGAAATCGAGCCGATCGTGGCCCGCGCCGCGGACGAGTGTCGGACGATGCGCCGGCGCGAGGGCGCGGCGCTCGTGGCCGAGCTGCGGCACCGACTGGACCAGCTGGAAGCGAGCGTCGCCGCGATCGCCGCCCGGGCGCCCGAGCGGATCGTCCGCGAGCGGGACCGGCTTCGAGCCTCGGTCGCGCAGCTGCTCGACGGGCGCGCCGCCGACGAGCAGCGGGTGGCACAGGAGATCGCGATTCTCGCGGACCGGCTCGACATCACCGAGGAGCTGGTGCGGTTCCGGGCCCACGTGGCCGCCGCGCGCGACGCCCTCGCCGCCGATCGGCCCGCCGGCAAGCAGCTCGGGTTTCTCGCGCAGGAGCTCGGACGCGAGGTAAACACGATGGGCGCGAAGTCGAGCGACGCCGCGATCACCGCCGAAGTGATCGCGATGAAGGGTGAGCTGGAGAAGTTCCGGGAACAGCTCGAGAACCTCGAGTGAGGCCCTTCCTGCTCGTCCTCTCGTCGCCGTCGGGAGGGGGCAAGACCACGATTGCCCGCCAGCTGCTGATGGCCCGCGAGGATCTCGGCTACTCGGTCTCGGCCACCACGCGGGAGCGGCGGAGCGGCGAGACCGACGGCGTGGACTACTACTTCCTGCCGCGCGAGGAGTTTCTCCGGCGGGAGGCCGCCGGCGACTTTCTCGAGACCGCGACCTACGGCGGCGAGCTGTACGGCACGCTCCGGAGCGAGATCGAGCGGCTGTTCGCCGCGGGCAAGACGGTGGTGCTCGACATCGAGATCAAGGGCGCCAGGCAGATCCGCCGACAGATGCCCGATGCGGTCGAGATCTTCGTCCTGCCGCCGTCCGCCGCCGTGCTGGTGGGCCGCCTGACCGGCCGCGCCACCGAGGCGCCGGCCGTGCTCCGCGAGCGGATGGCGCGCGCGGCCGACGAGCTCAAGGCCGTGACCGAGTACGACTATGTGGTCGTGAACGAAGACCTGTTCGCCGCGGTGGCCCAGGTGGCCGCGATTCTCGATGCCGAGTCCCGGCGGGTGAGCCGCCAGGAGGAGCTCGGGGCGGTGGTCGAGCAGCTTCGCCGGGACGTGATCGAAGAGACCGCGCGGTTTCCCGCGCATCATTCTGCACCGAAGCCGTAAGGAGTTCCGCATGCGCATCACCACGCCGTCCGAAGTCGCCCAGAAGGCGGGCAACAAGTACCTCGGCGTTCTGGTGGCCGCGAAGTTCGCGCGCTACCTGAACGACTTCCCCAAGGACCAGCTCGCCGAGAGCGAGGAGAAGCTCACCACTCGCGCGCTCGACTCGCTGGTCGAGGGCGACCTCAACTACAAGCTCCTCCGCCGCCGCCGCTCCGAGGCCTGAGACGGTGTGGGCCGGCCGGCACGTCGTCCTCGGCGTGTCGGGCGGGATCGCTTGCTACAAGAGCTGCTTCCTCGCCCGACGGCTGACCGAGGCCGGGGCCCGGGTGGATGTCGTGCTCACCCAGGCCGCCGCGGAGTTCGTGCGGCCGCTCACCTTCGAGGCGCTGACCGGGCGCCCCGTCGCGCGCTCCCTCTGGGAGGCCGGCGGGGCGCTCGCGCACATCCGGCTCGCGCATGAGGCGGATCTCATCATCGTGGCGCCGGCCACGGCCCATCTCGTCGCGCGCGTCGCGCAGGGCCTGGCCGACGACATCCTGACCGCGGTCCTGCTCGCCCGCCGGGCGCCGCTGCTGATCGCCCCCGCCATGAACGACGAGATGTACGCCCGGCCCGAGACCGAGGCCAACCTGGCGCGGCTCCGAGCCGCCGGAGTCGCACAGGTCGGTCCCGAGGCTGGCGCACTGGCTGAGGGTCCGTCGGAGCGGCCGGGACGCATGAGCGAGCCCGCGACGATTCTGGCGCATGCGGCACGCCTCCTCGCGCGGGGAGGGCCGCTCGACGGCCGCCGCGTCGTGGTGACGGCGGGGCCGACCCGCGAGCCGCTCGATCCCGTCCGCGTCATCACGAACCGATCGAGCGGCCGGATGGGATTCGACGTGGCGGCCGCCGCGTGGGAGCGCGGCGCCGAGGTGGTGCTGATCGCGGGCCCGACATCGCTCGAGCCGCCCGCCGGTCCGTCGATCCGCCGGGTGGACACTACCGCCCAGATGGAAGCGGCGGTGCGGGAAGAGCTCCCCTCGGCCGATCTGCTCGTGATGGCCGCGGCGCCGGCGGACTATCGAAGCGTGGAGGTCGCGTCGCGGAAGCGGGCGCGCGGGGAGGGCAGCCTCTCGCTCACTCTCGAGCCGACGGCCGACATCCTGGCCTCGACCCGCGGGAGCCGGAAGCCCGGCGCCGTGATCGTGGGCTTCGCGCTCGAAACCGGCGACGCCGTGGCGCGCGGCCGGGGGAAGCTCGAGCGCAAGGATCTGGATCTGATCGTGATCAACGACGCGACCGAGCCCGGCGCGGGATTCGAGGTCGCGACCAATCGCGTCACCATCCTCGATCGCGAGGGCGGCGAGCGCGTGCTGCCGCTCATGGACAAGCGCGCGGTGGCCGACGCGATCCTCGATCTCGCCGCCGCCCGCTGTGTCTGACGAACTTCGGCGGTATCTTCGGCAGCAGGCCGAACTCGGCGGGAGCGAGGTGGTGCTGAGCCGGGCTGTGACGGCGGGGGATGCGCCGGCGACGCCGGCCCCGCCGGAGGAGGAAGGTGCGATGGCGAAAAAGCAGGCCGGCGACGGCAAGTGGCGTCGCGGGGCACCGCCGGTTCCGGGGCCGGGGCTCAGCCAGGAGTCTCCGCCCATGGAGATGCTGGACGAGCTGGGCCGGATGACGCTGGATGAGGTGGCGGACCGCATCCGGACCACCTGGTGCTGCCAGACCCTCTGCCCCAAGCGGACCAATGCCGTGCCCGGCGAGGGCAGCCCGCGTGCCCGCCTCGTGCTGGTAGGTGAAGCGCCCGGCGCCACGGAGGACGCGACGGGCCGCCCGTTCGTCGGCGCGGCGGGGGCGCTCCTCGACAGCATCCTCGAGGCGATCGAGCTTCCGCGCGACGAGGTCTTCATCACGAACACGGTGAAGTGCCGGCCGCCGCAGAACCGGAAGCCGCTGCCCGACGAGATCGCCTCCTGCATCCCGTACCTCTGGCGGCAGCTCGCCATCATCAAGCCCCGGGTGATCGTGGCCCTCGGGAGCACCGCCGCCGAATCGCTCCTCGGCGTCAAGAAGAGCCTGAGCGAGCTCCGCAACAAGGTCCACAGCTACAACGGCATTCCGCTGGTGGTGACGTACCATCCCGCCGCGCTGCTGCGCAACCCGAACTGGAAGAAGTCGACCTGGGA
This sequence comes from Gemmatimonadales bacterium, assembly GCA_025935995.1. Taxonomy (GTDB): domain Bacteria; phylum Gemmatimonadota; class Gemmatimonadetes; order Gemmatimonadales; family GWC2-71-9; genus JAICUF01. Next base: position 4,970 of record JAICUF010000041.1, on the reverse strand, counting down.
TGACGTCCGTATCGCAAGACAGCTTCTCGATCGCTGACGCCTACGTCGGCCGGGCCGCGCCCTGGAGCAACGAGGCCGAGCAGGCGGTGCTCGGCGCGATGCTGCTGGATCAGGACGCGGCGCTCCGCGCGGCGGAGCTGGTCGACGACGGGATGTTCTACCGGGAGGGCCACCGCCGGCTTTTCCGCGCCATGCTCGCCCTCACCGAGCAGCGCACGGTCATCGACCACATCACCCTCCGCGACGAGCTCATGCGCCGCGGCGAGCTGGACGCGGCCGGGGGCATCGAGTACCTCGCCGAGCTGGTGGACGCGGTGGCCACCGCGGCCAACCTCGAGTTCCACGCCAAGATCGTCCGCGACAAGGCGATCCTCCGGCGGCTGATCGAGAGCGCCACCGCGATCGTCACCGAGGCGTACGACGGGAAGTCCACTGCCAACGAGCTGCTCGACAGCGCCGAGGCCCGGATCTTCCAGATCTCCCAGCAGCGGGGGGACGAGGGCTTCACGCGGATCAAGGAGATGCTGTGGCCGACCATGGAGCGCATCGAAACGCTCCAGAAGAGCGGCAAAGCGATTACCGGGGTGCCGAGCGGCTTCGCAGATTTGGACGAGATGACGACGGGGTTCCAGCCGTCCGATCTCATCATCGTGGCGGCGCGCCCCTCGATGGGCAAGACGGCGTTCTGCCTCAACATCGCCACGCACGCGGCGGTCGAGGGCCACGGCGTCGCGGTCTTCTCGCTCGAGATGTCGAAGGAGTCGCTGGTGCAGCGGATGCTCACGGCTGAGGCGCGCGTCAACAGCCAGGCGGTACGGCGGGGTGAGCTCAAGGACTTCGACTTCACCCGTCTTGCGCGTGCCGCGGGCATCCTCCAGAGCTGCCCCGTCTGGATCGACGATACACCGGCGCTCACCCTGCTCGAGATGCGCTCGAAGGCGCGCCGGCTCAAGGTGGAGAACGATGTCCGGCTGATCATCGTCGACTATCTCCAGCTCATGCGCTCGCCCGAGCGCTCGGAGAACCGGGTGCAGGAGATCTCCGACATCTCGCGCTCGCTCAAGGCGCTCGCGCGCGAGCTCGAGGTGCCGGTCATGGCGCTGTCGCAGCTCTCGCGCGCGTCGGAGCAGCGCGGCGGCGAGCGCAAGCCGATCCTGTCCGACCTCCGCGACTCCGGCGCCATCGAGCAGGATGCCGACATCGTGATCTTCATCCACCGGCCCGAGATGTACGCGCGCGAGGATGCCGAGGGGAACAGCAACGAAGGGCTGGCGGAGGTGATCGTGGCCAAGCACCGCAACGGGCCCACCGGCACGCTCGATCTGTACTTCCACAAGCAGTTCACCCGGTTCGACAACCGGACGGAGCGGGAGACGGAGTAGTGGCCAAGGCACGGTCGGTCTATCGCTGCACCGAGTGCGGCCATGATCACCCCAAGTGGGTCGGTCGCTGCGAGGCCTGCGGCGCCTGGAACGCGGTGGCGGAGGAGCCGATCGCCGCGCCCCGGCCGCACCGCGCGACCGCCAGCCGGGCGGAGGGGCGCCGGAGCGCGGGACCGGCGCCAGCCCGGTTGAGGGACATCGCCACCAGCCCGCTCGCGCGCTGGCGCACCGGGATCAACGAGTTCGACTTCGTCCTGGGCGGCGGGATCGTGCCCGGCTCGATGACGCTCATCGGCGGCGAGCCGGGCATCGGAAAGTCCACACTCCTCATGCAGGCCGCGGCCCGCCTGGAACACGCGGGCCGCGCGGTGCTGTACGCCAGCGGCGAGGAGAGCCCCGACCAGCTCCGGCTCCGCGCCGAGCGGCTCGAGGAAGATGCGGGGGCGGTGCAGGTGCTCGGCGAAACGCGCCTCGAGGCGATCCTGGACGGCGCCCGCGCGATCGCCGCCGACGTCGTGGTGATCGACTCGATCCAGACCGTCTACACCGACACCCTCGAGAGCGCACCAGGCAACGTGGGCCAGGTGCGCGAATGCTCCGGCCAGCTGATGCGGTTCGCCAAGGAAACGGGCACGGCGGTCGTGGTCGTCGGGCACGTCACCAGGGGCGGCGGGATCGCGGGCCCCAAGACGCTCGAGCACATCGTCGACACCGTCCTCTACTTCGAGGGCGAGGCGACGCTCGACTACCGGCTCCTTCGCGCGACCAAGAACCGCTTCGGCTCGGTGGACGAGCTGGGCGTCTTCTCGATGACGGAGCGGGGGCTCATCGCCGTGCCCAATCCCTCCGCCATCTTCCTGGCCGCGCGCTCCGACGCGATCAGCGGCAGCGCGGTGACCGCGCTGATGGAAGGCACGCGCCCCGTGCTGGTCGAGGTCCAGGCGCTCGCAGCCAAGTCGGGATACGGCACGCCGCAGCGGGTGGCGACGGGCCTCGACCCGAAACGGCTTGCGGTGCTCCTCGCGGTGCTCGAGCGGCGGGCCAACACGTCCTTCGCCGACCTCGACGTCTTCGTGCAGGTCACCGCGGGCGTGCGGCTCTCGGAGCCGGGCGCGGATCTCGCCGTGGCCGCGGCCCTCCTCTCGAGCCTCTACAACCGTCCCACGCCGGCCGATGGCATCTTCCTCGGTGAGGTCGGGCTGGGCGGGGAGATCCGGCCGGCCGGCGGCGTCGAGCGCCGCGCCGTCGAGGCCGCGCGGCTCGGATTCCGGCGCGTGTTCGGCTCGACACGTGCGGGCGTGCAGGTGCCCGGCATGTCGCTCGTCGGACTCGACCATGTCGAGCAGCTGGTGCGCGCGCTTGCCGCGTGACGTGGGGGTGATCATCGTCGCGGCGGGAAGGGGCGAGCGGCTGGGCGGACCGCCGAAGCAGTTTCGGGAGGTGGCGGGGATTCCGATGCTCCTGCGTTCGATCCGCCCCTTCGTGGGTCATCCGGAGGTGGCGCATGTCGCCGTCGTGGTGCCGGCGGATGTCGCCGAGGCGCCGCCCGCCTGGCTGGCTGAGCTGCGCGGTGCCGCGCTCGGCGTGACCGGCGGCGGCGCGGAGCGTCGTGATTCGGTTCGGGCGGGCCTCGCCGGCCTTCCCGACGTCTGCCGCGTGGTGCTGGTGCACGACGCGGCGCGGCCGTTCGTCGAGCGGGCCGTCATCGACGGCGTCATCGCCGAGGCGCGGGCGGGGCGCGCCGCGATCGCCGCCGTTCCGGTGAGCGATACCCTCAAGGAGGCGGGCGCCGACGGCCGCACGGTCGCGCGGACCGTGCCGCGCGAGGGGCTCTGGCGCGCCCAGACGCCGCAGGGGTTTCCGCGCGCCGTGCTCGCAGCGGCACACGCAGCGGTGCCGCGCGATGCGCCGGCCACCGACGACGCGGCTCTCGTGGAAGCCGCCGGCGGCGCCGTCACCCTGGTGCCGGATTCGGCGACGAATTTCAAGATCACCACGGCCGACGACCTGGCGCTTGCGGACTCCTGGGCCCGGCGCGACGGACGCGCGCACCGATGATCCTGCCGTTCCGGACGCCGGCCGATGTCGAGGCCGCGACGCCGCGGGTCCGCGAGCACCTCCTGGCCGATCGCCTGCTCGCCTATCCTACCGAAACGGTCTACGGGCTGGGTTCGGCCCCCCGGCCGGCGGCCCTCGCCGCCCTCGCGGGACTCAAGGGCCGGCCGCCGCAGAAGCCGTTCCTCCTCCTCGTGTCCGGCCGCGTCATGGCCGAGGAGTGGGGCCTGGTCTTCAACGCGTCCGCCCGCGCGCTCTCCGACGCCTTCTGGCCCGGACCGCTCACGCTGGTGCTGCCCGGCGGCGAAGGGCATCTGCCGGAAGCGCTTCGCGGCGCCGAGGGGGGCATCGCGGTGCGCCATACGTCGCACGCCGGGATCGCCCGGCTGGTCGCGGCGCTCGAGTTCCCGCTGACGTCCACCTCCGCCAACCGTCCGGGCGGGCCTACGGCGCCCGGAGCGCCGGCCATCGCCGATCTGTTCGCGGACGCGGTGGCCGGCGGAGAGCTGCTCGTGCTCGACGGCGGAGTGCTCGGCAACGTGCCGCCATCCACGCTGGTGGACTGCACCACCCGCGTTCCGCGCCTCGTGCGCGAGGGCGCGCTCCCGCGGGCGGAACTGCGCCGCGCGGTCGGGAGGCTCGCGCCGTGAGCGATGGGCCCGTGAGCCGCGTCGTCTTCGTGTGCACCGGCAACACCTGCCGGAGCCCGCTGGCGGAGGCGCTCATGCGCCGGGCCCTCGACGCCCGCGGCCATCGCGAGATCGAGGTGAGCTCGGCCGGCATCGGCGCCTGGGACGGCGCCCCCGCCTCGGAGGGGTCGCTCCTCGTGGGCCTCGAGCACGGGCTCGATCTCTCGCGTCACCGCGCGCGGCTCCTGACGCGCGAGCTCGCGCGCTCGGCCGATCTGATACTCGCCATGTCCGCCCAGCAGCGCGATCGCGCGGCCGCACTCGGCGCCGGCGGCCACGCGTACACGGTCGGAGAGTTCGCGGGCGCGAGCGGCGCCGGAGCCGACGTACCCGATCCCTTCGGTGCCGACCTCGAGGCGTACCGAGCCACCGTCCGCCAGCTGGAGACGCTGGTGGATGCCGTTGCGGCGAGAATCGCCGCCGGGCGGCCCGGTGAGTCCCGCTAGCCGCTCCTTCGCCCTCTTCGGCGACCCCGTCGCGCATTCGCTCTCGCCCATCATGCACGCCGCCGCCTTTGCGGCGCTCGGGCTTTCCGCGAGCTATGCGGCCGTCCGGGCCGGCGCGCGCGAGCTGCCCGTTCTCCTGCGCCAAGCCGCCCGTGCCGGCGGCGCGAATCTCACGCATCCGCTCAAGCAGGCCGGCTTCACCGAGCTCGACGAGGCCCGCGGCTGGGCGGCCCGTCTCGAGACGTGCAACACAGTGTGGCTGGACGACGGGCGGATGATCGGAGACAACACCGATGTCGCGGGCATCGTCGCCGCGGCAGAGGAGCTCGACGTTCCCGAGGGTCCGTGGCTCATCCTGGGCACCGGCGCCTCGGCACGCGCAGCTGCGGCAGCCGCAT